>PNOO01000081.1 GCA_013824905.1 Syntrophus sp. (in: bacteria)
TGCACAGTGGGCATGTTTCAGATGAAAAACGGCAAGGCAACGCCGTCCGCGGACGCGGTGTGCATGGGCTGCGAGACTTGCGTGGCCGTATGCGATGAAAACGCCATCACCGTGACCGATACCCGGGTCGCGCTGTCGAATACCTGCTCGAATCTTCTCAGCGTATTGGACGATATGGAAACAGAAACGGATAACCGCCGGACAGACGGCTGTTATTAAACGCCCAGGAGGGAAATCATGCGTTCCGACATAATGAAAAAAGGACTGGAAAGGGCCCCGCACCGCTCCCTGTTCAAGGCGCTGGGACTGACGGATCGGGAGATAGAGCAGCCGATGATCGGCATCGCCAATTCCGCCAATGAGATCATCCCCGGCCATCTCCATCTGCACCAGATCTCCGAGGCGGTCAAGGCCGGGATCCGGATGGCAGGCGGGACGCCCGTTGAGTTCTTCACGATCGGGGTGTGCGACGGGATCGTCATGGGCCACGAGGGAATGAAGTACTCCCTTAGCTCCCGTGAGCTGATCGCCGACTCGGTCGAGTCGATGGTGATGGCCCACCCGTTCGACGGCCTGGTCCTCATCCCCAACTGTGACAAGATCGTACCCGGGATGCTGATGGCCGCGGCGCGCCTCAACATTCCCACCATCGTGATCAGCGGCGGCCCGATGCTGGCCGGCGAGTTCCAGGGGAAAAAGATCGACCTGATCAAGGTCTTCGAATACGTGGGCAAGGCCAGGGTCGGTGAGATGACAATGGACGAGCTCCGCGAGGCGGAAGGGTGCGCCTGCCCGGGCGTCGGCTCCTGCGCGGGGATGTTCACGGCCAATTCGATGAACTGCCTCACCGAGGTCCTGGGCATGGGGCTGCCGGGTAACGGGACGATCCCCGCTGTCTGGGCGGAGCGGATCCGTTTGGCCAAGGAGGCGGGGATGCAGGTCATGGAGCTGGTGGCAAAGAACCTCCGACCGTCCGATATCCTGACGCTCAAGGCCTTCGAAAATGCCCTTAGCGTGGATCTGGCCTTCGGCGGCTCGACCAACACGTCGCTCCATCTGCCGGCAATCGCCAAGGAGGCGGGGGTCCCGCTGACCCTCGAGACCTTCAACACCTTCAGCGACAAGACACCGCATCTTTGCTTCATGTCCCCCGGCGGTCCCCACCATCTCGAGGACCTCCACCGGGCCGGCGGCATCCACGCCCTCATGCAGGAGCTCTCCCGCGGCGGCATGATCCATAAGGACGCGATGACCGTCACGGGAAAGACAGTTGGCGAGAACCTAGCGAAGAGGAAGGTCCTCGATCCCGAGGTGATCCGCCCCCTGAAGAATCCCTACCATAAGACGGGCGGCCTGACGGTTCTCTTCGGAAATCTCGCCCCGGAGGGCGCCGTCGTCAAGAGCTCCGCGGTTGACGACACGATGCTCCGGCACACCGGTCCGGCCCGCGTCTTCGAGGCGGAAGAGCCGGCCATGCAGGCTATCATGGACGGGAAGATCCACAAGGGGGATGTCGTCGTCATCCGTTATGAAGGGCCGAAGGGCGGCCCCGGCATGCGCGAGATGCTCTCGCCGACCTCCGCCATCGTCGGCATCGGCAGGGATAGGGACGTCGCTCTCCTCACCGACGGCCGCTTCTCGGGCGGCAGCCGCGGCGCGGCGATCGGCCACATCTCGCCGGAGGCGGCCGAAGGGGGACCGATCGCCGCCGTGCAGGAAGGCGATCGGATCGAGATCGATATCCCCGCCAAGAAACTCAACATCCTGATCTCAGACGACGAGCTCAAGGCGCGCCTCGCTCGGTGGAAACCGGTCAAGAGGGAGCTGAAGGGCTACCTGAAGCGGTATGCCCAGCTCGTCCGCTCCGCCCATACCGGAGCGACGTTCGAGTAGAAGGTTTTTTTGTCATTTTGCTCCCGGCGGCGCACCCTATCGAGTATACCCTCGATAGGGTCGACATTTTTAGCGGGGAGCGAGCGTCTGCACCGTTTTTGTGTGATTTGCGATCTCCCTGTCGCTGAACCACCAGTATCGCTTTTCCCCGTTCATGAAAGGTATAATCTGGTCCCGGTAATGGCCGGTGAACTGGCGCCCGGAGACGCCGCCGGGGAGGACCGCGAGGACCTTGTCGCTGTCTCCGAGATCGGCGACCATCCGCAGGGAGGCGGACACGGTGACGTCATAGGGACGGTTGAAGTCATAACTCGCCCGGTAGAGGGTCTCCTGCGAGCCGGCCACCGGATGGGCCCCGCCGCCAAAGAACTCCCGTCCTATCCCCTCCCGCCGGAGGGGCGAGACGAACGTGATTCGGTGGCGGTCGCCCCATCTCCATTTTGCCGGGTCTGCGTTCCCGCTCGCCTTCGCCTCGGCAATGATCGCGAGGGCGGCGCGCTGGAAGAGTTCATTCCTCCCCTCCTTTGCCGTGGTTCCTTGGTCATCGAACCAGGGCGACTCCCCTTCCCGAACCATCCGCTGGAGACGCTCCTGCCAGAAGTACCAGTCGCCGAGCATCGCCCGGGCGAGCTCATCCCCTAATTCGTCCCGGAAGACCTCGAAAGCAAAACGCTCGTACACCGCATGAAAGATCAGTGGCGCAGCCTGATCGGCCCGGTCCCGGAAATCCCACTTTTCCAGGAGACTTCCCAGCGCCGCGGTCTCCGGCCGTCCGAGGAGGGCCTTGGCTATGACCGGCGCGATCTCGCGGGCCATGACGTTCATCTCGTCCCGCTGGAGGGCCCAGTGGTCGTCGACCGTCTTCTTCCCCGGCTGGTCCAGGACTTCGGTCAGGCGCCGGTAGCGGTAAGAAGGAGAGGCGTGCGAGGTGTAGTAATAAGGATAATCGCTCCGGACTGTAAAATGGTTGCAGGTCCCCAGCCATCCTCGCGCGGGGGCGTCGCTTGCCGGCATCTTCTCACAGGGGATCCACCCCGACCAGTTGTCTTGATCGTCCGTTACGGCGAAGGGAAACGTCCCGTCACCGCGGCTGCGGATGGGTAGACGCCCCGAGGTCTGCCAGCCGATCCGTCCGTCCATATCGGCAAAAACAAAGTTGAGCATAATAGCCGTAAATTCACCGATCGCCGCCCGGACATCCTGGACTGAACGCGCCGCAAGTATCCTGTCCAGGCCGAGGGAAGGCTGCATCGTCTCGAAGGGGGACCAGCGGACCGTGACCACCCGGCTACTCTTCAGATCGGGGAGAATGCCTGTAACCACCGGCCCCCTCCGCGTCAGAAGGATCATGATCCGTTCTTCACGGAAGCCGCCGGGGGCCTTGCCGTCCTTGATCCGCAGCGTCTCCGGAATGGCCTCGAAGGGGATGGACTTTCGCCCTTCGAGGTAGTTGGCCGGATTGGCCGGATCGATGGTTTCGACGTAGAGGTCCTGCGCATCCCCATAAGAGTTGGTCATCCCGATAGCGATCCGTCCGGTGCGCCCCGCAACCATACCCGGTATCCCCGGTATCGTTACACCGACCGCCCGGATCTGAGGCGTTATCAGTCCCGTCGGGTACCAGGGCCCGGGGAGGATCCGGGCGTCGAGATGGGGATCGTTGGCAAGAACCGGCTTGCCGCTTGCCGATAGGGCGCCGCCCGTGACCCAGTTGTTGCTCCCGATGCGCAAAGAACCTTCCATTTCGCGGAGCAGGTCCATCATCTGAGCATCGCCGGCGAGGTTGAGACGGGGCCGGACGGCGGCATCCGCAATCCGCGGCTTCACTATGGGGAGGGGGTCGTCGGGGTTGATATTGATGGGAGAAAGCTCTCGGGCCTTCGCCTCGCCCAATTTTTCGACCAGCATCTGGGCAATCACTTCGGTCTTCAGGTTCGCAGCGGAATTCCATCCCATGTAGTAAAGGATGGCCAGGGAGTCGGCTATCGTCCAGGGTTCGGCCTTGATCCCGGCGAGGCGGAACTCCAGGGGGAGATCCTTGCCCGCAGAGATAAAAGCATTGACGCCGTCAACATAGTTCTGGAAGATCCGCCTGGTCCGCTCGTCGAGGATCTTCTCATGCCTCCTGGCCTGACGCGCAAAACCGATGGTCCGCATGAGGATGTCGCTCTTTTTCCCCTTTTCGCCGGCCAATTCTGCGATCCTCCCGGTGGCAAAAAGCCGCGTCAGCTGCATCGGAAAGAGCCGGTCCTGGGCGGCGACGAATCCTTGCGCCCGGATGAGGTCGTTCTCATCGGTCGCATGGATGTAAGCCATCCCTTTCTCGTCCCGGACGACCCTGACCTCCGCCTTCAGACCGGAGAGGACCAGCCGTCCCTCCCGCTGAAAATCGTTGAGGCGGGGCAGCCCCAGAATCGCCGCCAGGGCAAGGAGGAGAACCACAGCCGCCAGCCATTTGATCCATCTCATCGTTTCTTCCTTCTCTGTTAGATTGTAGAACTCATAGATCAGTTGGTCGATCCGGCGGTCGGCGGTATCGATCTGGCGCTTGAGGTTCGTCCGTTCGTGATCCGTCCGTGCGGCAAGCAGCTTCTCTTATGGTATGCTTCGCGATCCGTGGAAAGCAGCCAGAACGTCAATCCCGTCCGGTTTGATGTAATAGATGATACGATAGTCGGCTTCCAACACTTCGCGAATTTGTCCAATATCGTATTCCGGAACTTATCGGCCAGAGAGTGGAAACTGGGAGATCTGGATCGAACATCTGGTGATCCGGTCTACCATGCGTTTGGCATAATAGGGCGAGTTATACGCGATATAATCGTGAATCGACTGCAGCTGATCCAGCGCTGTGTTTGTCCAATGGACTTTCATTCGGGCAATCCGAATTTTTTCCGTATATCATGGACATCCGTCGTTCGGCCCGCCATGCTGTCGGCAAGGCCGGCCTCTATCGCTTGCCGGATATAAATTTTCTGCATCAAATCGTCCCAGGTCGAATCCTCTTTAAGGTCGTCCACGATTTTTCGGGCATCTTCCTTTACGTTTACGGCTTCCATCTTTCATTCCTCCTCATGGAAGGGATTATAGCGAGCATCGCTCTCGATGGCAATCATTTCTTCCGCAATATAAGACCTTAAAAGCCCCGCAGACTGGCCGCGGCCGCCTCACCGGCGACATAGCCGGTGGAGAAGGCCGCCTGGAGGTTGTAGCCCCCCGTATCGGCGTCAATGTCCATCACCTCGCCGCAGAAAAAAAGACCGGGGACGAGGCGGGAGGCCATCGTCCGGGGATCGATCTCTTTGAGTGAAACCCCGCCGGCCGTCACGATCGCCGAGGTCAGGGGGAGGGGGCTTTTGATATTGAAACGGAGCGACTTGAGGAGGATAAGTAGCCGCTCCCGCTCCCCGGCGGTGATCTGATGACCGGGCCTGTCCGGGGGGATGCCGGACATCTCCACGAAGGTCTCGATCATCTTATGAGGGAGAAGACCCGCCAGGAGATTGCGGAAGCCCCGCTTCCCGTATCGGTCGAAGTCACCCTGGAGACGGGCGCGGAGCCCTTCCACGGTCAGGGCGGGTTTGAGGTCGATCGAGACGCTGACCGGTCCCGCCGCCAGGGCCTCCACGACGGCAAGACTCATCAGGAGTGTGATCGGTCCGCCGATCCCGAAGTGGGTAAAGAGCATCTCCCCCATCCGGCTCTCGATGACCGGAGAGCGCCGTCTTTTCGTATCGAGTCCGCGGCCGAGGTCCTTCGCCGGAGTCAGGGTGGGATCGATGGTCGCAGCCTCGCCGCGAAAGGCCGTCAGACGGACGTTACGGAGACTTACCCCTTGCATCGACTTGGCCTTTTCAACCTCCGCAACGACAAGCGGAACGAGGGCCGGTCGGAGTTTGGTCACGGTATGGCCGAGGGCGGCCGCCATCCGGTACCCGTCGCCGGTGGAGCCGGTCGCCGGCCAAGTGGCGCCGCCGGTCGCGAGGATGACGGCGCGAGCGGGAAATGGGCCTTTCTCCGTCCGGACCCCTTCGATACGGCCATCGCGGAGGGCGATCCCTGTCACAGGGACGCCCGTACGGACATCCACGAGCTGATCTTTCAGATGCTGACGGAAGGCCCTCACGACATCCGCAGCGTCGTCGGAAACGGGGAAGATCCGTCCCCCGCGTTCGACCTTGGTCTCAACCCCGTAACGCCCAAGAAAGGCGCGAAGATCGTCCCTAAAGAAGCGGCGAAAGGCGCTGTGGAGAAAACGGCCGTTCGGGCCGTACATGGAGATGAAATCGCCGAGATCCCGGGCGTTCGTCAGGTTGCAGCGGCTTTTTCCACTGATCAGGATCTTCTTTCCCGGTCCATCGGTCTTTTCGAGGAGGAGGACTTTTGCACCCATTTCCGCGGCCCTCCCGGCGGCCATCAGCCCACCCGCGCCGGCGCCGACGACGATCACGCGGCCGCCCTCTTTGCTATGGTTCAGCACATCGACCACCGCTCCACTCCACAGCGCCCCTGGCCCCTTTGAGGATGATCCGCTTCAGAAGGTCCCAGTCGATATCGTTGTGCAGGCAGTCATACCGGGTCGTCAGGATCACCTGGGGAATGACCTTCTTTTTCTTCAAACGGACCCCTTTGAGCGTGATCGGCGTCGACCGGACGCCCTTGTCGATCTCGAAATCGCACGCCCCCCCGACGGCGGCCCGGATCTGTTTTCTCTGGACAAGCCGTTTCGTGAAGTTCGTACTGGGCGAGATATAGAATTGCCACCCCTTCTCCTCGCAGAGGATGCGGATTTCACCGCAGCGGCAATTTTTACATTTCATGCAGAGAATCCCTTCCGCCTTGGAGAAACGGGCTTTGCATTCTTCACCGATCAGGCAATGGGGAAGAACCACCGCCTTTTCACCCGCCGGGATCCGGTCGAAATCCTCCTGATAATAGGCGTTGGCGATGCTGGAAATGTCGTAGCGAATCCCCAGCCGCGCTAAAAAAGAGCGAATGGGAAAGAAGAAAAAGGCGGACAGGAACTTGAGTCTGTTGCAATCCCGGGTCATCGAATCTTTCCATTATCCATCTGATTTGGCGACAGGGAGGAATACGCCACCCGCATGCCGAAGATGGATATCAGAAAGAGGTCCGGAAAGCAATTCCTTTGCACTTTTTCATCTATCGGAAATGAAATATCTATGGTATAAAAATTCCTCATTTGCCACCTTACAACCATTCCGGGGAGGCGGACTTGAATTACAGAAAGACGATCTTTGTGGTGAATCCTCATGCAGGGAACGGGGCGACCGGTAAGGAGTGGCCCCGGATCAGTAAAATGGCCGGAGAGCTCATCGGCCCTTTCGAGGCCTGTCTCACCGGGGGGCCGGGAGACGCCACCCGAATAACCAGGGACCATCTCCTCAGAGGTGTCGACCGGGTCATCTGCGTCGGCGGCGACGGAACGCTCAACGAGGTGGTCAACGGTTTCCTGGATGAAAAAGCCCCCCTTCGGAAGGACGCAGTCCTCGGATTTCTCCCCAACGGAACCGGCTGCGATTTCAGCCGGACCATGCCCATTCCTGCAGGGATGGAAGCCTCCCTTAACACCATCCGCGAGGATCATATCCACACCATCGATCTCGGACTCATCCACTACCTGAATCACGAGGGGCGCACCTGCGCCAGATATTTTCACAATATCGCGAGCTTCGGCCTCGGAGGAGAGGTCGTGGACCGGGTGAACCGGACGAGCAAGTCCTGCGGGCCGTTCCTCACTTTTATCTGGGGGACGCTGGTATCCCTTTTCGCATACGGGAAGAAGCGCGTCCGCATCCGTTTGGATGACGGGGAAGAACAAACTGTGGACGTGCTCAATATCGCCATTGCCAACGGTCGCTACCATGGCGGCGGGATGCTTGTCGCCCCCGACGCCGTCACCGATGACGGGCTCTTCCATGTGACCGTCATCGGCGCGATGAGCCTTCCCCTTGTCTTCTGGCACCTCCCCAAACTCTACCTCGGAGGGATCAAGCGGATACGCCAAGTCTCCATGATGACCGCTAAAAGGGTGATCGCCTCTTCGGAGCAACGGGTACTCCTCGATGTCGACGGGGAGCAGCCGGGGACGCTGCCGGCAGAGCTTTCTATCATCCCCGGCGCCCTGAAGATGATCATGAAAAAACCCGCCTGATGAAAATGGCTGTTTCCACTTAATGGTGAAATATTCCCCGGGGCCTGGGTAATATTTCACCAAACAATAGAATGTGCAGCGCCAGCCCACCCTCGGGTTTGACGAAAAAATCCTCTTTCTTTTCAGGTGTTGAGTTAATTTCATCTTTTTTTCATCAACCTGGCATCTCCCTTGCTTACGTACCGGACAGCCGGGAAGATCGGTTGGAAGGACGGGTTATCGGATGAAGCGTTTTTTGGTCATTGTAGCAGGTTTGATATTCATATGTTTCACGCTGGCTTTGGCCGCCGAAAAACCGCCGGCAGCCCCCCCTCTTCCCCCCCGGGTGCCGGAAATGAGCACGGCCGGCAAGGTATTGGAGGTATCCGACAAGATCCTGAAGATCGAACGAACGCTAAAGGGAAAGACGGAAACCATGGAGTTTTCCCTGGAGAAATCTTTCACTGATATTAAGGTAGGTGATCAGATCAAGGTCAGCTATCTCGAAAAGGACGGTCGAAATATCCTGATCCGTTTGGCGCCGGCCAAAAAGACGGCCGTTCAGAAACCGAAAAAGGATGCAGCAAAGACGGTGAATCCGACCGAACCCAAGGCGGCGCCGGTCACGAAATAGCCGCAAGGCATGAATGTGTTTTTTGTCCTTGACCTTTGTCGGTCAAGGTTATATGGGTGCTTCCCCGCAACGAGCCGGTTGCCGGCCAAGCGGTGGAAATTGCATAAACCAAAATAAAGAGGAGGAAGTTAAAGATGAAACGTTTTATGGTATTGGTTATTGGTTTGGTTTTCCTGTTCACCACGTCCGCCATTGCAGCCGATGCGAAGAAGGATGCTGCTCCCGCTCCCGCAGCGAAGGAAGCCGTCGTAGCTCCGGCAGCAACCCCCGAGCCCGCAAAGGACGCCAAGAAGGCTGACAAGAAGGACGTGAAGAAGGACGCCAAGAAGGCTGACAAGAAGGACGCCAAAAAGGCTGACAAGAAGGACGCCAAGAAGGCTGACAAGAAGGCTGACAAGAAGGAAGTGAAAGAAGAGAAGAAGGAAGAGAAGAAGGCCGACGCCCCTGCAGCTCCGGCAGCTCCGGCGAAGAAGTAATTTCTTCCCCAATTGAAGACAGGTTTTGCGGGGTGCGGAGAGAAATCTCCGCACCCTTTTTTAATCCGTCCGTATACGCTTTTATAAAATCACACTGAAGGAATTTCCTGACTTTTTTTAAAAACCGGGATGATGCCATTATATGCTCGTTTGGGAGGAGAGGCCTCCTTCGGCAGATCAATCCCGAACGTGCATTTATCCCCCGGTTCGGTCTATAATGACCGGGCATCGAGAATCGGATTTTTCGGAAATCACCAGAAGGGGAGTGATCCATGACCGTACGCACACGCCTGATGATCATGACCGTCCTGGGGATGGTCGTCACGATGGCCGTCTGGGGATGGCTTCAGATACGGGTGCTGGACCAGATCCTGGTCGAACAGCAGGGGAAGCGACTCTCCAGCGTCGCTGAGACGGTCAGCACCTATTATCAGCGGTTCCCGACCCGCCAGGGGCTCTCCACACTCGACA
>PNOO01000082.1 GCA_013824905.1 Syntrophus sp. (in: bacteria)
GTTCCCATCTTCCGGATTTCCTCCCGGATCGTATCGCGAAGCTCCTTGGGCTCGATCACCTCGACGGCGGCCCCGTGCTTCAGGATCTCCCGGGCGACTTCCCCGAAGCCGGACACGGGGAACCGCAAGCGCAGGCTGCCGTCCTTGCCGACGGAGACCTCCTGGGCGTCGTGCCATTCCTGTTCGGCGATCCAGGGGGAGATGCCGGGTGTGAAACGCAACACCACGTCCGTGGAGTGCTCGCCGGTGATGACGCCGAAATTCCGTCGGATATACTCCTTGATCGGGGGAAGGCCGGGCGGCAGGGCGAGGGGCTCGGTGCAAGTCTGCACGGCACGGATGCGGGAAAGGGCGAAGTCCCGCACCTGCCCCCGGAGGCTGCAAAAAGCGATTATGTGCCAGTTCCCCATGTAACACAGGAGGTGCAGCGGCCGGACGATCCGCTCCGTCGTCTCGTTCTTGTGCGGTGTGCGGTAGGTGATCTTCAGGGCGCGGTTGCGGAACAGGGCGGCGACGACGGCATGAAAGACGGGCTCCGGAACCCGGTAGTACGCCACGTTTTTGACCGACACCTTCTCCTCCATATCACGGAAGCCGAGTGAAGCGTCGGCGGAACGCAGCGAGAGGAACTTCTCCATGAGCGCGTGCAGGGATTTCTTCAGTTCACGGTCGGGGATGGCGGCGGACAGCCGCAGGGCCAGGCAGAAGGCTTGAAGTTCCTCTTCCTTCAGCCAGACGGGGGGCAACTCGTAGTTTCCGTCCTCATACCCGTAGCCTCTGCGGTCGGGATTATAGAGAAGGGGGGCGCCGAGACGATCCCGCATGAACTCTACATCGCGTTGCGCCTGTTTGCGGGAGATCTCGAAACGCTCCGCCAGATGCGTCGAGTTCGGGAAGACACCGGCCTGCACGCGGCCGTGGAACCAGGCGTAGCGTTCGTAGGAGAGTTTTTTCGCCATGACGGTTCACCTCCCCCAGTCGAATCTTCTGAAACAATTTCGATTCCCCGGTTTGACCGGCTCATTGGGACATTGTTATCGTCTACGGCTTTATCTAAATTGACTTTGCTTTATCAATGAAAGACTTGATGGTCTTGATAGGTGAAAAGCACCTGATCGTCGGTCATATCCGTATCCCTTCCGTTGCGACACTCCTGACGATAGGCGATGAGCGCAGGGGGGAATCCTCTATCTCGCTCCTGGTGAAAATAAGTGCGGATATCTTGATATTGTTCTCAAAACCAACCTCCCAGACAATCTCCAGGATGCGGTCTTTTAGGGCCTTGTTAAGCAATTCCACCTCCAGAAAGATGTCCAGGTCGGAATACTCGTCGGCATCTCCCTTCGCACGGGATCCGAATACGCGGAAATCCACAAGTTTTACAATTGGGGAAAGTCTTCTTTTCAGTTCTTCGGCAATTTGCTTATCTTTGACTAACATATCGCACCTCGGATCTATATGCTGAAATCCCGTTCGAACTATAAGGCAGTTGTCGGAAATGGGCAAGAAGTTTCAATCGGATGCCCTGGGTTCATCTTCCCTCCATCGCCAACCAGATTTTTGCCGTCATCCGCGCGTCGTCCAGGGCGCGGTGGTTCTGCCGGAGGAAGGCGGGATCGGGGAACAGGTGGAGGTAGATTGTTTCCAGGGTGTGGTCGGGCAGGTGGGGGAGGCGGCTGCGGCTCATCTCCAGCGTGCAGAGATGCCGGTGGGGAAGGCCCATCTTCAGCCGTGCAAACTCGTGGCGGAGGAAGCGGATGTCGAAGGCGGCGTTGTGTGCCACCAGGACGCTGTCGGCGATGAAGGCGTAAAAGCGCGGGAAGACCTCCTCCGGCGGCGGCTGGCTTTCGAGCATTTCGTCGGTGATGCCGTGGATCGCCTGCACTTCGGGCGGGATCGGGACTCCGGCATCGATGAGCGTAGAGAATTCCCCGGCGATGGCGCCGTTTTCGACGGCTACCGCGCCGATCTCGATGACCCGATGACCGTGCCGCGGTGAAAGCCCGGTGGTTTCGAGATCGACGACCACGTGCCGGTCGAGCGGATTCATCCTGTTTTCGATGCCGCTGGTTCTTTCTCGTGAGCGGACAATGGGCCGCATGAAAAAACTCCTTCAGCGCGTTCGAATTGTCTGTTGTGGCCAACATACATTCATTGACGGAACTGATGCAACAACAATTTAGATGTCGTCTTTTCTTGACTCATAAAGATCGCTTCTGTATACTTCCGACATCTAAGGGGATTCCTGTTGAATCATTCGGCCTGCAGCGGCTGAGGCTGGCTGGGTGTGCGGCCTGTGGATCAAAAGTGGAAACCGTGAGAGGAAATTTGTGTGAAAAAACATATCGACATCAAACGGGAGACCCTAACCGCCTTCTGCCGCCGTTATCACATTCGCCGGCTTTCCCTGTTCGGTTCTACGCTCAAGGGTACAAGCGATTCTGACAGTGATGTGGATCTGCTGGTGGAGTTCGAACGGGGATATGTACCGGGATTCATCAGGCTGGCAGGGATGGAAAGAGAGTTGTCCGATCTGACAGGTGGGAAAAAGGTTGATTTGCGGACACCGCAGGACCTGAGCCGCTATTTCCGCGACGAAGTACTGGCGGGGGCGGAGGTGCAATATGCGGAATGACGACTGCATTCGCATACGGCACATGCTGGACGCGACACGGGAAGCCATGTCCTTTGCCGCAGGTCGGGATCGGTCCGATCTGGATACCGATCGGATGCTTCTGCTTTCCCTGGTAAAATGCGTTGAAATTCTGGGTGAAGCGGCCAGCCGTGTATCATGAGGATACTCAGGCCGCATTACCCCATTTTCCGTGGCGGGACATCGTGGCTATGTGAAACTGGCTCATCCACGGTTATTTCGATATTGACCCGGATATCGTGTGGACTACCGTGACCCGGGAACTCCCCGACTTGCTCCCCCTTCTGGAATCCCTGATTCGGCTATGTCCGTCAGTCCAGAGTTGATTCCCGAATAAAAATATTTCTGCACACTCCGGAAAGTATTCGATGACATTGGGAGGCTTCCGTCGATAACAAGATGCAACGAAAACTCGAAGTCGGAAGCCCTTTTCTTTTCAGCGGAGTGATATTATACTCCCGAAAACTCTGAGAGCCCGCCGGAGAGGGCTCAGGGACTCGTTTTCGGTCATCGATGCAGCTGCACCCGGCCGGACGGCGGAGTTACATCGGGGTCTGTGGTGCAGTCAAGGGGAGTAAGACGATGAAAGAACTAGCCCGGCTGAAAAATCTGATCCGCGTGGCGCAGGGGGAAAAGGCGCCCGATCTGGTTCTGAAGGGGGGGCGCGTCCTCAATGTCTTCACGGGGGAGATCATCCGGGCGGATGTGGCCGTTTACGACGGGATCATCGCGGGCGTCGGCAGCTACGACGGCCCGGCGGTGATCGACGCCCGGGGGGGGTGCGTCACTCCGGGATTCATGGACGCCCATATGCATTTGGAGAGCACACTGCTTTCGCCGGCGCAGCTCGCGAAGGCCGTCCTCCCGCGGGGCACGACGGCGATCATGGCGGATCCCCATGAAATCGCGAACATCCTGGGGATCGAGGGGATCCGGTACATGCTGGAGGCGAGCAAAGGTCTTCCCGTCGATATCTATTTTCTCCTTCCCTCCTGTGTTCCGGCGACCGATCTGGAGACCTCGGGGGCCTCTCTTTCCGCGGCAGATCTGAAACGCTTCCGGCGGGAGAAGCGGGTCCTCGGGCTTGCCGAGATGATGAACTACCCCGGCGTCCTTCGCGGGATCGATTCGGTGCTCGAAAAACTGATCGCCTTCCGCCACGGGATCCGCGACGGCCACGCCCCCCTGCTCTCCGGCAAGGGGCTCAACGCCTACATCGCCGCAGGCGCCCGTTCGGATCACGAATGTACGGGGCGGGCGGAGGCTCGGGAGAAGCTCCGGCTGGGGATGCACATCATGATCCGCGAGGGGACTTTAGCCAAGAACCTCAAGGAGCTCCTTCCTCTGGCGACCCCCCGAAACAGCGGCCGCTTCTCTTTGGTGACCGACGACCTTCATCCCCATGACCTGATGAAGAGGGGCCACCTGGACCATCTCGTCGACATGGCGGTGGCGGAGGGGATGGCGCCGGGAGAGGCGATTGGGATGGTTACCTGCAACACGGCGCAGTACTTCGGTCTTAGGGACGTCGGCGCAGTTGCCCCCGGTTACCGCGCCGATCTCCTGGTCCTCCAGTCGCTGGCGCCCGTCCGGGTGCGGAGCGTCATCAAAGGAGGAAGGAAGGTCTTTCACGAAGGGACTATTATCGGCGAGGTGGCTTCTGGGGCCGACTGCGCGCGGATAGGGGCCATGAACGTCCGCCCGTTCGACCGGGAGGCCTTCGCCATCCCTTACGAAGGAGGACCGATCCGTGTCATCGGTCTCATCCCCGATCAGCTCCTGACTGAGCAACGTGTTCTCGAACCTGCCGTCCGGGATAGCGTGGTCGTCTCCGACGTCCGCCGGGATATCCTGAAGCTCGCCGTCGTGGAGCGTCACCGCGGGACGGGTAGGATCGGGCTCGGGTTTGTGCAGGGATTCGGTCTGAAGGCGGGGGCCCTCGCCTCATCCGTGGCCCATGATTCTCACAATATCATCGGCGTCGGTTGCAGCGACGGGGATCTCTTCACGGCGGTGAAGGCCGTCGAAGAGATGAACGGGGGGCTGGCGGCGGTCCAGGGCGGCAAGGTCCTGGCAGGACTGCCGCTTCCCATTGCCGGGCTCATGTCGGACCGGCCGCTTGCCGAAGTTGCCCTGGGTTGGGAGAAGATGCGCCGGGTCGCCAGAGATTTAGGCTCCGCGCAGGATGAGCCTTTCATGGTTCTTTCTTTCCTGGCCCTGCCGGTGATTCCGGAGCTGAAGCTGACCGATAGCGGACTCGTTGATGTGAATCGCTTCGAACACGTCCCCCTCGTTGTCGGGAATGGAAAAACGGAAAAAGGTTGACCGGGCGCGCAACCGTCAAGCCCCGCCTTGCAGGCAGGGAAGAAGTGAAGGCGGGTGAAGGAGAAAAGGAAATTGACTTATTATAAAGTGACCAAGGAGGAAAGATGACGGACAGGGAAAAGATGATGAGTGTATTTACGGACGCACTGAGTTCTGTGCTGCCGGGGAATCTGGTCCGGGACATACTGAAGTGCGAGGCGGGCGTCCTTTCGATCGAAGGGAAAAGTTACCGGCTCGGCGACTACCGCGGGGTCCACGTCTTTGGAAGCGGAAAGGCCTCGATCGAGACGGCAAGGGCCGTTAAGTCCGTCCTGGGCGGCCGGGTGACGGACGGTCTCGTCGTTTCCAACTACGCCGCCGCACTCGACGGGATCGGCGTCTTCGAAAGCTCGCACCCCGTCCTCACGGAGAAGAGCATCCAGGCGGCGGAGATCCTCATGCAGAAGCTGTCGGACCTCTCCCCGGACGATTTTTTCATCTATGTTCTCTCCGGAGGAAGCTCGGCCCTTCTGGAAAAACCGGCGCCGCCGATCACCCTGGCCGAGATGCAGACGCTGGTGAAAGGTCTTCTCGCAAACGGCGTTCCCATCGAGGATTTGAACGTCGTTCGGAAGCATCTTTCCCTCGTGAAAGGGGGAAGGCTGGGCAGGCTCTCCCGGGCGCGGGGGATCGTCCTGGTCGTTTCCGACGTCATCGGCGACGACCTGGAGGCCATCGGCTCCGCCCCGCTGTTTTTTGACCGGTCCAGCTATGGGGACACCCACGCCATTTTGAGGAAGTACGGCCTCTGGGAGACGGCGCCGGAGAGCATCCGCAAGACGGTTCAGAAGGGGCTTGCCGGGGAGATCGAAGAGACGCCGAAGGCGCCGAGCCCATTGATCGACCATTTTCTTATCGGGAGCAACCTGAAGATTCTCCGGAAAGGGGAGGAGAGGGCGGAGGCCCTGGGGATCCCCACCCGCATCATGAGTTCCCGTCTCCGGGGCGAGGCGCGGGAAGTGGCAAAGGCGATCCTGGCGATAGGCGAGGAGATTGCCTCCACCGGACATCCCTTCACTCCGCCGGTCTGTCTGCTCTTCGGCGGGGAGACGACGGTGACCCTCCGGGGGGACGGGATGGGCGGCCGGAATCAGGAGATGGCCCTCGCCGCTCTCCTGGAATTTCAGGGCAATCCTCGCTTTTTGTTCCTGAGCGCCGGGACGGACGGGATCGACGGCCATTCGGACGCCGCCGGGGCCCTCGTCGACCATGAGAGCTGGAAAAAGGCGCAGGAACTGGGGCTGCGGATCGACGACACTCTCGCCCGGAACGACTCCTATCATTTCCTGAAACAGACGGGGGACCTCATCATGACCGGTCCCACGGGGACCAACGTCATGGACATGACCGCCCTGCTGATCTCGTAAAGGGCGGCGACAGATGAAGGAAGGCGAGGTTGCGGCGGCCGTCATGGCGGGCTGTCGCCATGGTTGCTTGATCGCCGGTGAGCCGATGTCGCCGGAAAACCTGTTGACATAAGGGGGTTCTTCTGCCATCTTTATCCTCAAGGTATCTCACTATGGCGGACTTCCAACGCGGACGAAAATGTAAAAATTAAAAAACACAAGGAGGAAACCATGGCCGGTCTTTTTGACAAAATCAAAAAAGATGTGAAGAAGGGGATCGAAGAAGGGATTGCGGTCGTAAAAGAAGGGGCAAGTGTCGTATCCGGGAAGATGGGTGAACTCACGGCAGAAGGTAAAAGGCAGTATAAGATGTTTGATATGAAGGCGAAGATACAAAGTCAGATGACCGAGCTGGGGGGGAGGGCGTATGATGTCCTCGACAGCAAGAAAAGTCCGGCCGCAGACGGCAAAGTAAAAGCGGTATATGAAAAGATCAAGAAACTCGAAGAGCAGTTACACAAGCTCGAAGGGGGGAAAGGGACAAAAGCCGCGGCCCCAAAAAAACCTGCAAGGAAAGCAAAAGCGACCCAGAAAAGGACTACAAAGGCGGCAGCGAAGAACACGGCAGCGAAATCAAAAGCAACCCCGAAAAAAAACGTAAAGGCGGCGGCGAAAAAGACGGCAAGGAAAGCCGCCAAAAAGGCGCCGGCTAAAAAGTAAATTGAAAAACGCTTAAACGAAAGAAGCGGAGGAGCACCATGGCAAATAGATACGACGTATATAAATGCGAGGTTTGCGGCCATATCGTGGAAGTCCTGCACGAGGGGGCGGGTGAGCTGGTGTGTTGCGGCCAGCCCATGAAGCTGATGAAGGAAAACACGACGGATGCGGCAAAGGAAAAGCATGTTCCCGTCGTGGAAAAAGCGGCGGGTGGTGTAAAGGTAAAGATAGGCAGTGTCGCCCACCCCATGGAGGAGAAGCATTACATCGAGTGGATCGAGATTATCGCCGACGGTAAAGCGTACCGGCAGTTCCTTGCGCCGGGTCAGGCGCCGGAGGCGATTTTCCCGGTGGAGGCGGCGAAAATTACGGCGCGGGAATACTGCAATCTCCACGGCCTCTGGAAATCATAAGACGATAAAGCCATCGGGAATATGAGGAGAGGATGCCGATGCCTTGCCGCAAGTGCGGCAAGGCATATGCGGACCTCCTCCCCCTTTGCAGTCTCAATAGCATCGGGCTTTTGGAAAAGTGAAACCGGGACTGTTTCACAACTGGCATCCCATCGTCCCCTGCCTCTTACTCACTATCCGAATACATGGTGTTGCATTCCCGAAAAATATCCCGTTCCCCTCTCAGCGGGAGGGACACGGAGTCGTGATCTGCGAACCTTCGAAATGCTATTGACAACCCTCTTAAAATAGCCTATTCCTCTGGTAAAGCTTTACCATTACCTTCCCGGAGGGATTTTATGCCCAATATTTTAGATGTTGCCCTCAAAGCCCATGTCTCCATTGCCACCGTATCGCGTGTGGTCAACAAGAGTCATCACAAGGTCAACCTGGCCACGCAGGAGAGGGTTCGGGAGGCCATCCGGGAGCTGGACTATCGTCCCAATGCCCTTGCCAAGGGGCTTCTCATGAAAAAAACCATGACGATCGGGATCATCATCCCCGATATCTCCAATCCCTACTATGCCGAGATCGTCCGGGGCATCCAGGATGTGGCCGACCAGGCCGGATATGCGGTCACGCTCCACAACACGGATAAGAAGCCGGAGGGGATCATCCGCTATATTTATCTCCTCCGGGAGAAATCGGCCGACGGGATCATCTTCAGCGGCGGGATCATCAATGGCCAAGAAACCCTTTCTATTCTGAAAGAACTGAGAGAGAGAGTTGTCGTGATCGGCCGTCATGAAGTCGATTTCCCTGCGGTCATGGTCGACAACATCGGCGGGGCCGCCCGAGCCGTTCAGCATTTGTTCGATATCGGCCACAGGCGGATCGGTTTCATCGGCGGACCGGACGGATCCACGACGGCTCTGGATCGTCTTACGGGATATAAAAATACCATCGCCCAAAACGGAGTGACCTTTTCTCCGAGGCTTGTAAAAAAAGGCATGTGGACGCCGAAAAGCGGCTATCTCCTGGGAACGGAGCTTCTGAAAGGGAAGGGCAGGCCCACGGCGATAGTGGCCGCCAATGACCCAATGGCCTTCGGCGCCATCAAGGCGGCCAAGGCGTTGGGGCTGGTAGTGCCGAAAGATCTCGCCGTTGTGGGATTTGACGACATTCCCCTGAGCTCCTATTTCGACCCGCCCCTGACAACGGTAAAGATTCCCATGCATGACCTGGGCGCCGCTTCCATGACGATGTTGCTCAACCTCATTTCCGGAGAAAAGTTCAAGAAAGTAAAGCTCTTCAAAACAACACTCCAGGTCCGGGAGTCCACCGTAGAGCCGTTGAAAAAAGCCGACAGAAAAAAGTATTGACAAAGCGCTTTTCGGAAATTATGATAATGGAAAAGCTTTACCATAGGGCGAACGAAAAAATGCACTCATCTAACAAACGAAAAGGAGAAACACAATGACAGAACATTATGATCTCAATGAAATCCCCTGGACCGACGTCGCCGCCTCCATCAAGGCGGGTAACGACACGATCATGATCCCCGTCGGCAGCATGGAGAAGCACGGGCATCATGTGCCCCTGGGCGTCGACTCCTACACCACCATGGGCAGTGTCGAGTACGCCGCCAAGAAGGCGAAAGTACTCTATACGCCGCTCCTCCCCTTCGGCGTTTCGACCCATCACATGGGCGAACCCGGCTGGGGCACCGGCACCGTCACCTTCGCCCCGGAGATCTTTCGCGAGGTCCTGTACAACATCGGCCGCAGCCTGATCTTCTCGGGCTTCAACAAGCTGATCTTCGTCTCCCACCACGGCACCAACATGGGCTCCCAGGGCGACGCGCTCAGGACTCTACGGGCCGAGACCGGCTGCTTCTGCGCCTACTACAAGACCCCCACGGAGCGCGATTGCGCCGTCGTCGCCGACCTGATGACGGGTCCCGCCGAGGAAACCCCCGGCTGGCATGCGGGCGAGTTGGAGACCTCCACGACGATGGCCTACATGAAGGACAAAGGGATCTACGACGGAGCGG
>PNOO01000083.1 GCA_013824905.1 Syntrophus sp. (in: bacteria)
GTCACATGGCCGACTCCCAAGCAGACCCTTGCTTCCACATCTGTAGTCATCATCGTGGTGCTGATTGTGTCTACTTTTTTAGGGATAGTCGATTTTGGCCTGACAAAGATCGTCAGGCTTGTGCTGGGATAATCCAATGGCTTTCAGGTGGTACGTTGTACATACATATTCCGGCTTTGAAAACCGGGTGAAGCTTTCTCTCCAGGAGAGGATCGAAACGGCCGGGAAACAGGCCTTCTTTTCTGATATTCTGATTCCGGAAGAGGACATCGTCGAACTGGTGTCGGGTGAGAAAAAAACATCAAAGCGGAAGTTCTTTCCCGGTTATATCCTCGTACGGATGGAACTCAACGATGATACATGGCACATCGTAAAGGACACTCCCAAGGTAACAGGTTTTATCGGCAGCAAGGAAAAGCCTTCCCCCATTCCCGATAAGGACGTCGAGAACCTCAGAACGAGGATAGACGAAGGGACGTTGAAACCCAAACCGAAATTCAAATTCGATGTGGGTGATCATGTAAAGATCATCGATGGGCCCTTCACCAATTTTGACGGGTTGATCGATGAGGTGAAGCCGGAGAAGGGCAAGTTGCGCGTGATTGTCAGTATCTTCGGTCGGTCGACGCCGGTGGAACTGGATTTTATCCAGGTGATGCAGAATTAGATAGAAGAGGCGAATGGCAAAGGTATCAGCAACTATCCCTTTCCGTGTCTTTTAACCTTCAATATCAGACAGGGTGAACAGAATGGCAAAAAAGGTTATCGCGAATATTAAACTTCAGATCAAGGCAGGCAAGGCAACGCCTTCGCCTCCTATCGGTCCGGCGCTCGGTCAGCACGGAGTGAACATCATGGAGTTCTGTAAGGCTTACAATGCCCTGACGCAGAATCAGGAAGGGATGGTCATCCCGGTCGTCATAACCGTATATGCAGACAGATCCTTTACATTCGTGACCAAGACGCCTCCGGCTTCCGTGCTGCTGAAGCAGGCGGCCAAAATCGCCAAGGGTTCGGGTGATCCCAAACGCGACAAAGTGGGGGCGGTTACAGTTAAGCAGGTCCGGGAAATTGCAGAGCTGAAGTACAATGACCTCAATGCCGTCAATATCGAGGGTGCGATGAGGATCGTTGAGGGAACGGCGAGATCCATGGGGATCGAAATCACAGGATGATGACCCGGAGAGCTTCCGACAGAACGCCGGAAGGATTGGTTTTCCGGGTGTCTTAAAAGGACCATTGAGGGGAAGAGCTATCCCTGGAGGATGGTTTCGATTTGAGGGCGTGTCATGGCAAAGAGAGGGAAAAAGTATCTAGAAGCAGCAAAAAAAATTGAAGTGGGGAAGCGCTATCCCTTCAGCGATGCGATAGATTTGGTCGTCGCTGTGAAGAGGGCGAAATTTGATGAGACCGTTGCGGCCGCCATCCGTCTTGGAGTGAATCCGGCGCATGCCGACCAGATGGTCCGGGGTTCCGTGGCTCTGCCCAACGGACTGGGAAAATCGGTCCGGGTGCTGGTTTTTGCCAAGGGTGAGAAGGAAAAGGAGGCCCTGGAGGCAGGCGCCGACGTGGTCGGGTCGGAAGATGTGGTGGAAAAGATCAAGGGCGGCTGGCTCGAATTTGATCGGGTCATTGCTACGCCGGATATGATGGGGAGTGTGGGTAAGTTGGGGAAAATACTCGGTCCCCGGGGTCTGATGCCGAATCCGAAAGTAGGGACGGTGACCTTTGATGTGGGCAAGACTGTTCAGGAACTGAAGGCAGGTAAGGTCGAATTCCGTGTGGAAAAGGCAGGTATTGTCCATTGTCCCATCGGCAAGGCGTCGTTCGGGGCTGATAAATTGAAGGAAAATTTTCTTGCCCTGATCGAAATGATCATCAAATTGAAACCCGCATCGAGCAAAGGGATCTATCTCAGGAGCATCTCTCTTTCGACCGTCATGGGTCCCGGAGTGAAGATAGATCCTCTCTCTGTAAGGAATGTGTAATACCGTGACCCCGGCGGGGGTCATGGGATCGTTGAAAAAAAGGGTCTGAGACAGCAGGTACGGGAAGTTTAAACGCCATCAGTCGGGCCTGCCGAGACTGTGATGAAAAGGTGACCGTTTTGGTCAAGGGACTCATCCTGTATGCTGCTTGGTTCTCTGACTTGCAAAGGGGCTTTCTTTCGGAAGGCACGGGAAACATCTTAGAAGGAAAGGAGGTTTAAGATTGGATCGGAGAACGAAGGAGCAGGTTGCTGCTGAACTTCATGAGAAGCTGAAAGATTTCAAATTGGCTGTTCTGACCGGCTATAGCGGTATGGACGTGGCGAAGATGACGGCTTTGAGGGTTGTCCTGCGCAGATCAAACGCAGAACTCAGGGTCGTAAAAAACTCGCTGCTCACCATCGCATCCCGTGAAACCGGTTTCAGTGCGTTGGAGGGGCATTTCAAGGGCCCCTTGGCTGTGGCTATCACCTATGGTGACGTGGTCGAGACCACCAAGACACTTGTTGATTTTGCCAAGAAGAATGCCAATCTTGAGATCAAAGCAGCCATGATGAATGGCAAAATTCTAAGCAGGGAACAGCTCACTCTCCTCGCGGAGCTGCCGAGTCGCGAGGCGCTGATCGGGCAACTGCTTTCCCTGATGGTCGGAGTGCAGACCTCTCTCGTGAACGTGCTGAGTGGAGTTCCGAGGAATTTTGTGCAGGTTCTGGATGCCTATCGAGCGAAGAAGGCTTCAGAAAACTAATCATTACATACAGGAAGGAATAAAGAAATGGCGAAAGAGATTACCAAAGAGGATGTCGTAAAATTTATCGAGGGAATGACGGTTCTTGAACTTTCGGAACTGGTGAAGGAACTGGAGACAAAATTTGGCGTGTCCGCCGCAGCGCCGGTCGCTATGATGGCAGCGGCCGGTCCAGCCCAGGCAGCGGCCGCTGAGGAAAAGACCGAATTTGATGCAATCCTTACCGGGTTTGGCGATCAGAAAATCCAGGTGATCAAGGTAGTCAGAGCAATAACGGGCCTCGGCCTCAAGGAAGCCAAGGACATGGTGGACGGTGTTCCCAAGCCGATCAAAGAGGCAGTCTCCAAGGATGAGGCAGCCGATATCAAGAAGAAGATTGAGGAAGTCGGCGGAACAGTTGAGATTAAATAAATAGTCGATTCACAAAACGAACGGCAAGGATCAGAACCCCGTTAAACAACAGGTTGTCTGTGTAAGATTGCAGCAGGACAGGTTGAAAGGGGTTCTTTTCCATGATTTGTATTGGTTAAAAACCTTTGGAGCGCTGACGGCTTAGAGCCGAAAGGAAGTTATGGGCGAATTGAGAAAGAATTTTGGCCGTATCAGGAGAATATTGGATATTCCCAACCTGATCGATATCCAGACCGATTCCTATAAAAAATTTCTTCAGGAAGGGATCGATCCGGAAAAAAAGGGAAACTATGGTTTGCAGGGCGCCTTTCACAGCGTCTTTCCCATTTCTGATTTCAGCGGAAAATGTTCCCTTGAGTTCGTCAGTTATAAAATCGGTGATGTCCGGTATGATCAGCAGGAGTGCGTCCAGAAGGGAATGACTTATGCGGCGCCACTGAAAATCGTGGTTCGCCTGGTGGTTTTCGATACGGAACGGAATGTCGAGCCAAAACCTATTCGGGATATCAAAGAGCAGGAGATCTACTTCGGTGAAATCCCCCTGATGACCGAGAACGGCACCTTCATCGTCAACGGAACGGAGAGGGTGATTGTCAGTCAGTTGCACCGTTCACCGGGGATCTTTTTCGATCACGACAAGGGGAAAACCTTGGCCAGCGGAAAGCTCATCTACTCCGCCCGTGTGATACCGATTCGCGGGTCATGGCTGGATCTCGAGTTTGACTCCAAGGACCTTCTCTATGTCAGGATCGATCGGAGACGAAAAATGCCTGTGACGATCCTGCTGAAGGCAATGGGAAGTTCCACGCAATTTATCCTGAATTATTTCTACAATGTTGAAAGCGTATTGCTTGAGAAAGGCCGGCTGAGCATAGCCGTCAACGATTCCCTCATCGGAGAAAAGGCGCCGGAAGATGTCGTAACAAAGGGTGGCGAGGTCATCGCCAAGAAGGGGAGGAAGATCTCTAAACCCCTTCTCAAGAAAATGATCGACTCAAAGATTACCCGGATACCTGTGCACGAAGAGGATATCCTCGGCAGGATATCCTCTTCCGATGTCCTGGATCCGCAGACGGGCGAGATACTGATGAAGTGTAATGAAGAATTGACCGCGGAAATGCTTCAACTCTTCAGGGAAAAAAAGATCACTTCATTCCAGTTTATCCATATCGATGATGATCGCGAGAATGCTTCCATCCGTGACACCCTGCTCATGGATCGGATCGATACGGCGGAAGATGCCATTATTGAAATCTATCGGAGACTTCGCCCGAGCAACCCGCCGACCCCCGAGACGGCGCACAAATTTTTTAACAGTCTCTTTTTTGAACCGGAAAGTTACGATCTTTCTGATGTCGGGCGGGCAAAAATGAATTACAAGCTCCACCTCGATGTCCCTACGAATGTGACCGTGTTACGCAATGAGGACATCCTGGCGGCAGTTAAATATCTGATCGATCTGAAAAACGGTTTGCCCGATTGCAGTGTGGACGACATCGACCATCTAGGCAACCGCCGTGTCCGTTCCGTGGGAGAATTGATCGAAAATCAGTACCGGATCGGCTTGGTCAGAATGGAGCGCGCCATCAAGGAGAAGATGAGCCTGCAGGACATTGAAACCATGATGCCGCACGATCTGATCAATGCCAAGCCCGTATCTGCAGTTGTGAACGAGTTTTTCGGAAGCAGTCAGCTCTCCCAGTTCATGGACCAGACCAATCCTCTGTCGGAGATTACCCATAAACGGAGATTGTCGGCGCTCGGGCCCGGAGGACTGACGCGAGAAAGAGCGGGATTTGAGGTTCGGGATGTCCATCCCACCCATTATGGGCGTATCTGTCCGGTCGAAACCCCGGAAGGCCCGAATATCGGTCTGATTGTATCCTTGAGCACCTTTGCCAGAGTCAACGCCTTCGGGTTCATCGAAACTCCTTACCGTGTTGTGGATAAGGGCAGAGTGCTCGATGAGGTTCGTTATCTGACCGCGATTGAGGAAGAAAACCAGATCATTGCCCAGGCCGACAGACCTCTTGATAAGGACGGAAAATTCATTGGTGCGCTGATTTCCGCCAGAAAAGGCGGTGACTTTCTTTCCGTCGTTCCGATGGACGTCAACATGATGGATGTCTCTCCCAATCAGCTGGTCAGTGTGGCTGCGACGCTGATTCCCTTCCTCGAGCATGACGACGCCAACCGCGCACTGATGGGATCCAATATGCAGCGGCAGGCAGTGCCTCTGATGAGACCGGAAGTGCCCATCGTGGGCACGGGGATGGAATCCGTCGTGGCCAGAGACTCCGGTGCGGTCATGGTGGCCAGGAGGTCCGGTGTTGTGGAAGGTGTGGATGCCGCGCGGATCGTCGTCAAATGCGATGCCCCTGAAAAGGGAGGGCTGGACACCGGCGTGGATATCTATAACCTCATCAAGTATCAGCGGTCAAATCAGGATACCTGTTTTAATCAGAAGCCCATTGTCGTCAAAGGGCAGAGGGTCAATAAAGGGGAGATCATCGCCGATGGTCCCGCCACGGAAAATGGAGAGCTTGCCCTGGGAAGGAATGTGATGGTTGCCTTCATGTCCTGGGGCGGATATAACTACGAAGATTCGATTCTCATCAGCGAAAGAATCGTTAAGGATGACATCTATACCTCGATTCATATCGAGGAGTTCGAGACGATGGCCCGGGATACCAAGCTGGGAAAAGAAGAGATTACCCGCGACATTCCCAATCTAGGCGAAGAGGCGCTGAGAAACCTTGACGACAGCGGAATCGTCCGGATGGGCGTGGCGGTGAAACCCGGCGACATCCTGGTCGGAAAGATCACCCCTAAGGGAGAAACGCAGCTCTCATCGGAAGAAAAGCTTTTACGGGCAATCTTCGGGGAAAAGGCAAGCGATGTCCGTGATACGTCCCTGCGCGTCCCTCCCGGGGTGGAAGGTACGGTGATCGATGCCAAGATCTTTGCCAGAAAAGGAACGGAGCGGGACAGCCGTTCCCAGTTCATTGAAGATGAGGCCACCGAACTTCTCTGCAAGGACAGGGATGACGAAATCCGGATTATCACCAACGGTGTTCGGAAACAGATCGCCGACTTACTGATCGGGAAAGTTTCGGCAGGAAAAGTGACCGATCTGAAAAAAAAGAGAATCGTTCTGAAAAAGGGTGAACTTATCACTGCTGAGGTCTTTGAGAGGATTCCCTTTGAACTTCAGCGGGAGATATCCCTGGAGGGTGAGGAAGAGACGGAGTCCAGAATCGGCGTCCTGTATGAGAGTCTCTCTCGCAAAAAAGAATTCGTTGAGGCCTATTTTGCGGCAAAGATTGAAAAGCTCAAGGCCGGTGATGAACTTCCTCCGGGGGTGATCAAACTGGTCAAGGTTTATGTTGCCATTAAGCGCAAACTCTCAGTCGGCGACAAGATGGCAGGCCGTCACGGAAACAAGGGTGTTCTTTCCCGGATCCTGCCGGAGGAGGATATGCCTTATTTCAAGGATGGCACACCGGTGGATATCGTCCTGAATCCTCTCGGAGTTCCATCGCGTATGAATGTGGGACAGATCCTGGAGACCCATTTAGGCTGGGCGGCCAGAGGCATAGGGGAGAAAATCAATGACCTCTTGGAGAAGCATTACGGGCTGGACGCCCTGAAGAAGGAACTGAAGGAGATCTATTCCTCGCCCGACTTCGATAGGTTCATCAAACGCGCCTCCGAAGAGGATGTCCGTCAGTTTGTGAAAAAACTCAAAAGAGGAGTTCTTGTTTCAACGCCCGTTTTCGATGGCGCCGATGAAAAAGAGATAAAAAACATGCTCAAGGCAAGTGGCCTTCCGGAGACCGGTCAGACGATCCTGTACGACGGAAGGACCGGCGAGCCTTTTGATCATGAAATTACCGTGGGCATGATCTATATGCTGAAGCTCCACCACCTTGTCGACAACAAGATTCATGCCCGATCCATCGGTCCCTATTCCTTGGTGACCCAACAGCCTCTCGGCGGCAAGGCCCAGTTTGGCGGACAGAGACTGGGCGAGATGGAAGTCTGGGCCATGGAGGCCTATGGCGCCGCTTACTCGCTCCAGGAGTTTCTCACCGTCAAGTCTGATGATGTGGCCGGCAGGACTCGGATCTATGAGGCGATTGTCAAGGGAGAACATACTTCGGAACCGGGTCTGCCGGAGTCTTTCAATGTGTTGGTGAAGGAGCTGCAGAGTCTTTGTTTGGACGTAGAACTGATCGAAGAGGATTAGAAACCCGGGGGTCGGGAGATGTTCCCCGAGGCCTCGTTTCTGTTTGAAAAATAGGAGATATCATCCGTGGAAGACGTTTTCAGTTATTTTGAAAAACCAAAAGATCCGATTAGGTTTAATGCGATCAAGATGTCCATTGCCTCTCCGGAGCGGATCCTTTCGTGGTCGAAGGGAGAGGTAAAGAAACCTGAAACGATCAACTACAGGACTTTCAAGCCGGAGCGAGATGGACTTTTCTGTGCGAAGATCTTCGGCCCCGTAAAGGATTATGAATGCCTGTGCGGTCGTTACAAGCGGATGAAGCATCGAGGCGTCGTCTGTGAGAAATGCGGCGTGGAGGTTATCCAGTCCAAAGTCCGCAGGGAGAGGATGGGACACATCACTCTGGCGACACCAGTTGCCCATATCTGGTTTCTCAAGAGCCTACCCAGCCGGATAGGGAATGTCCTCGATCTGACCCTGAAGGAACTGGAGAAGGTGCTCTATTTCGAGTCGTGGATTGTCCTCGATCCCAAAAAAACTCCCCTGAAGAAAAAAGATCTCCTGACGGATGAGGAATACCTCGACCTGAAAGATCAGTATGGTTCCGACGCCTTCGAAGCGGGCATCGGCGCCGAGGCTGTCCGGGTGCTCTTAGAGGAAGTGGACCTCAATAAACTGGATGAGGAGCTCCGCTCAGAGCTGAAACTGTCCGTTTCGGAAACGAAACGGAAAAAATATGTCAAGAGATTGAAAGTGGTTGAAGCCCTGAAGAAGTCGGGTAACAAACCGGAGTGGATGGTTCTGACCGTCCTGCCGGTGATACCGCCCGACCTGCGTCCCCTGGTTCCTCTGGACGGAGGACGGTTTGCGACGTCCGACCTTAATGATCTCTATCGGCGGGTCATCAACCGGAACAACCGGTTGAAGCGATTGCAGGAGCTGAACGCACCGGAAATCATCATCCGCAACGAGAAAAGGATGCTTCAGGAAGCGGTGGACGTCCTCTTCGACAATGGCCGGCGGGGAAGGGCCATCACGGGTACGAACAAGCGCCCGCTCCGTTCCCTTTCCGACATGCTCAAGGGGAAGCAGGGCAGGTTCCGGCAAAATCTTCTCGGCAAACGGGTCGATTATTCCGGGCGGTCCGTCATTACGGTCGGTCCCGATCTGCGTCTCCATCAGTGCGGTCTTCCCAAAAAGATGGCCTTGGAACTCTTCAAACCCTTCATCTACCGGCGGCTTCAGGAAAAAGGATATGTGACGACGGTTAAAAGCGCCAAGAAAATGGTGGAGAAGGAGACCGCTGAGGTATGGGATGCCCTCGATGAGGTGGTACGCGAATACCCTGTGATGCTGAATCGGGCGCCGACCCTGCACCGACTGGGTTTACAGGCTTTTGAACCTGTGCTGATCGAAGGGAAAGCCATCCAGCTCCATCCTCTGGTCTGCACCGCTTTCAACGCCGATTTCGATGGCGATCAGATGGCCGTTCACGTGCCTCTGTCCATCGAGGCACAGACAGAAGCCAGGGTTCTGATGATGTCGACCAACAATATCCTGTCACCCGCCAACGGAATGCCGATCATCATTCCCAGCCAGGATATCGTTCTCGGGATCTATTACCTGACCCGGTCGCAAAGCGAAGTCAAAGGAGAGGGGATGATCTTTTCCGATCCCGCTGAGGTCCGATCCGCGCTGGATGCCCGGGCAGTCGATCTGCATGCGAAGATCAAGGTTCGTATTGACGGGGAATTAAAAGAAACGACCGTAGGCCGGATCGTTCTGTTTGAAGTCATTCCGGAGCCCATCCCATTCGATGCGATCAACAAAGTCATGAACAAGAAAGAATTGGCCAACCTGATCAACGACTGTTACCGCTCATGCGGAGATAAAACCACGGTCCTTTTGGCCGACCGTCTGAAGGACATCGGATTCAAGTACGCGACCCATGCCGGCGTTTCCATCGCGATTCACAACATGGTGATTCCTGAAAACAAAAAAGAGATCGTAGCCAAGGCCGACAAGGACGTGCTCGGTATCCAGAAACAGTATATGGAAGGACTGATCACATACGGCGAGCGCTATAACAAGGTGATCGA
>PNOO01000084.1 GCA_013824905.1 Syntrophus sp. (in: bacteria)
GATCCTTGCCAAAGGGGAGCGGTCGGTCGCGACGACGAACCGGAATTTCGTCGGGCGGATGGGGCATCCGGGGAGCGAGGTTTACCTCGCGGGTCCGGCCGTCGCCGCGGCGACGGCCATCGCCGGCCGTCTTGCCGGACCGGAGCAGATATAAAGGAAAGGACATGACGATATGAAATTCAGAGGAAAAATCTGGAAATTTGGAGACAACATCGATACCGACGCGATCATCCCGGCCAGGTATCTGAACATCTGGGATCCGAAAGGCCTGGCTGTCCACTGCATGGAGGACGCCGATCCCGGTTTCATGAAAAAGATGAAGCCGGGGGATATCATCGTCGGCGGGGAGAATTTCGGCTGCGGTTCGTCGCGGGAACACGCCCCGATCGCGATCAAGGCGGCCGGGATTGCCTGCGTCGTGGCCAAGAGTTTCGCCCGTATCTTCTACCGCAATTCATTCGATATGGGGCTTCCCATCTTCGAGTCCCGCGATCTGTGGGGGCAGGTGACCGAGGGCTCTGAGATCGAGGTGGACGCCGACGGCGGTCTCATCCGGATCATTGGCGGCGCCGCCGAACCTCTCCGCATTCAACCAGTCCCCCCCTTCATGCAGGAACTCATTGCCGACGGCGGGCTGATGAATCACATCGCGAAAAAGAGGGCGAAATGAAAAAGTATCATATCGCGGTCCTCCCGGGTGATGGGATCGGGCCGGAGATCATGGATGAAGCGAAGAAGGTCCTCGGGGTCGTGGCAAAGCGCGCCGACGTTCAGTTCGAGATGGAGGAGGGACTCATCGGGGGCTCTGCGTACGACCGTTACGGAACCCCTCTGCCCGAAGCCGTGATGAAGATGGCCGCGGCAAGCGACGCCGTCCTGTTAGGCGCTGTCGGCGGGCCGAAGTGGGAGCCGCTCGATTACAGCCTCCGGCCGGAGCGGGGTCTCCTCGGGCTTCGCTCGGGGCTTGGTCTTTATGCCAACCTCCGGCCGGTCGTCGTTTTTGAGGATTTGATCGACGCCTCGCCACTCAAGCCGGAGGTCATCCGGGGGATCGACCTCCTCATCGTCCGTGAACTTCTGGGGGACGCCTATTTCGGCAAACCCCGGGGCGTCAGGGTGGAAAACGGCCAGCGGATCGGGATCAACACGATGGTCTATACCGAGGCGGAGATCCGGCGGATCGTGAAGACCGCCTTCGAGCTGGCCCGGGGACGACGGAAAAAGCTCCTCTCCGTGGACAAGGCCAACGTCCTGGAGGTAACGGAGCTCTGGCGGGACGTGGCGACCGAAACAGGCCGTGACTATCCGGACGTTGAACTCCAGCATATGTACGTCGACAACTGCGCGATGCAGCTCATCCGAAATCCGGGTCAGTTCGACGTGATCGTGACGACGAATATGTTCGGCGACATCCTGAGCGACGAGGCGTCAATGCTGACCGGCTCCTTGGGAATGCTCCCCTCGGCAAGTCGTGGCGAAAAGACGGCGATGTACGAACCGAGCCACGGTTCCGCCCCGGACATCGCCGGGAAGGGCATCGCCAATCCCCTCGCCACGATTCTCTCGGCGGCGATGATGCTCCGCCATTCCTTCGGGTTGCCGGAAGAGGCGAGCGTCGTTGAGAATGCCGTCCGCATGGTCTTGAAGGCCGGCTTCCGGACGGTGGATATCCGTCAGGAGGGCGCCACAATCGTTGGCACCAAGGCGATGGGAGATCTCGTAGCCGAAAAGGTCGGGGCGCTCATGGCTTGATGCCTGCCCCGGAACGACCCGGCCGCAAGAGGGGGAGAATACATCCGTAAGGGATTTAACTCCGGATGATTTGAGGAAGGGGCGCATGATGAGGGAAATCGATGCGGACAAGGTGGCGGAAACGATTTCGGGCCTGTTGCAGGAGGGCTGTTATCGCCTGTCGGATGATGTGATACACGCCCTCAAACTGGCCCATGAGAGAGAAGAGTCCCCCCCGGCCCGTCATGTCCTTGGCAAATTGCTGGAAAACGCGGAAGTCGCTGCGCGCGATAAAGTCCCCTTATGCCAGGATACGGGCATGGCGGTTGTTTTCCTGGAGTTGGGCCAGGACGTCCATATTGTCGGGGGTGATCTGTACAAGGCAGTTCAGGAGGGGACGCGCCGCGCAACTACCCAGGGCTACTTGCGTAAATCGGTTGTAGACAGGCCTTTTTCCGCAAGAATCAACACGGAGGACAATACCCCGGCGGTCGTCCATACGACCATTGTGCCGGGCGAGAAATTGAAAATCACGGCGCTCTCCAAAGGATTCGGCAGTGAGAACATGAGTAAAATCGCTATGCTGCCGCCGGCAAAGGGACGGTCAGGGGTCATCGATTTTGTCGTTGCGTGTGTCGATGAGGCGGGCGCCAATCCCTGTCCGCCCGTTATCGTCGGTGTGGGCATCGGGGGAACGGTGGAAAAGTGTATGCTGCTGGCGAAAGAAGCGCTTCTGCGCCGGGTGGGTGACCCTCATCCGGATGCCGAGATCGCCGAATTGGAGTCAGAGATACTCAAACGCATCAATGATCTGGGGATCGGGGCAATGGGCTACGGAGGGAGGATCACGGCCCTTGCCGTTCATGTCGAGGTGTTTCCCACCCACATCGCCTCTCTTCCGGTGGCGGTCAATCTTCAATGTCACAGCGTCCGGCACCGGGAGGCAGTTCTTTGAGGGGAGGAGCGACCGGACGATGAAAAACAACATGCCGATTGCGCGGGCGATCACCCTTCCTCTTTCCGATGAGGTCCTGAAAACCCTGCATACCGGCGACGAGCTGCTTCTGACCGGGGTGATGTATGTGGGACGGGACGCCGCCCATAAACGGATGATTGAAACCCTGGAGGCAGGAGAGGCGCTTCCCGTCGATTTGAAGGGTCAGGTGATCTATTTCATGGGGCCGACTCCGGCAAGACCGGGAAAGGCAGTCGGATCTGCCGGTCCGACGTCCAGTTACCGAATGGACACTTACTCACCCCGATTGATCGCCGCGGGACTCAAAGGGATGATCGGCAAGGGGATGCGCTCCGGGGTAGTGAAGAAGTCGATGAAAAAATATAAGGCCGTCTATCTTGGCGCCATCGGCGGGGCAGGCGCCCTCATTTCCCGCTCTATCAAGAAGGTTGATGTGGTTGCCTATGAGGATCTGGGGACGGAAGCGCTTCGGCGAATAGAGGTGCGCGATTTTCCGGTAACGGTCGTCAATGATATCTACGGCGGTGATCTTTACCAGGAGGGGAGATCGCAGTATCGAATCGCTGATCTTCGCAGGTGATTTTGCGGGGCCGATTGCTTCGCGAAGTCAAGTGTGTGACGTTGGAAAAACCATTAGAGAATAAGGAGGGGAATGGACAACCGGGAAAGGAAAGAGAGGCTTATCGAGATCATTCTCGAGAGGTCCTTTAAATACAGCGATAATCCGCCTTTTACACTCGTCTCCGGGCTGAAGAGCAACTATTATTTCAACTGCAAGCCGACGACGCTCGATCCGGAGGGGATGAACCTCATCGGGTCGCTTGTCTTTGAGATGCTGACCGATTCCGGGGTGACGGCTGCCGGCGGCCTGACCCTCGGGGCCGACCCGATCGCCAACGCCCTGTCGGTCATCTCCTTCCAGAGGGGGAGACCCATCAAGTCCTTCATCGTCAGAAAGGATGTCAAGGATCACGGGATAAAGAACGCCGTCGAAGGGAACGTCAAACCGGGGGAACAGGTAGTGATTATCGACGACGTGATCACCACCGGCGGTTCCACCATCACCGCCATCGAGCGGGCCCGTGAGGCGGGCCTGGTCATCGACAGGGTCATCGTTTTGATCGACCGTGAGGAGGGGGGAAGGGAGAATATCCTGGTCCATATCCCGAGAGTGGATGCCGTCCTCACCCGTACGGAAATTATGGCACGGTACCGGGGGAAGGAAGTAACCCCCCGCTCAGGACGCCAATAAACACTTTGGGGATCTCATTCGGCAGTGGCTGTCTGTTTTGTCCGGAGACGATTGACGGCCAGATGGGCCTGGCGGATCGGTTCGGGAATCCGGTAGCCCCGGCAGCAGGAAAGGACCAACGCCAACGCCCGCTGGAGACCGATCCTATGACCCTGTGAGATAAAGAGGGGGTTTATCCGTTCCCGCGTACGGAGTACGGCGCCCACCTGCCGGTTTTGATAGACCATCTCCGTCCACTCTCCCCGTTTTTCCCCCACCAGGACATGTGAACCGACGAGGCGCGTCTTGGCGCAGCCGATTGACGGCAGACCCAGGAGCAGTCCCAGGTGAGAGGCAAGACCGATCCCCCGGGGATGGGCGATCCCCTGACCGTCGAAGAGGACGACGTCGGGCGTTTGGCTCAGCTTACAGAAGGCCGCGAGCAGCGGCGGCCCCTCCCGGAAGGTGAGAAGCCCCGGGATGTAAGGGAAAGAGACGCGGGCAGCAAAGGTCGCTTTCTCGATGACGGTCAGATCGGAATAGCGCATCAGGACGACCGCCGCAAAGAAGAGATCGCTTCCCCGGTCATAGGAGATATCGGCCCCGGCGACGGTCCGGACGGGATCGGGGAGCCCGTCGTCCCGGAGGATCAGCATTCTCCGGAGCTCTTCCTGGATGGCGGCGGCTTCCCGGTACGTCACGTCCCAGCGGTGGAGCTCCCGTGTCTTCATTACCGCGTACCCTGGGAATCCTCCGCTTGGAGGATCTCCCGGACCCGGGCGATGTCCCGGCCGATCTGGGCAATCAGTTCTCCGGGGCCTGCAAAACGGATCTCTCCACGGAGCCGCTCGACAAACAGGACGTCCAGGATTTTTCCGTAGATATTCTCATTAAAATCGAAAATATGGGCCTCAATGGAGAGCTTCTGGTCGGCAAATGTCGGATTGAAGCCGATATTGAGCACTCCCTTATGACGGTTTCCTTCGAGGATGACTTCGACGGCGTAGACGCCGCTGGGGGGGACAAGCTCCTTGTTGGGACGGATATTTGCCGTCGGGAAGCCGAGACTGACTCCCCGGTGGCGTCCGAAGATCACCTCTCCTGCAAGGTTGTAAGGTCTGCCCAAAAGCGAGGCGGCATAGCGCACCTCACCTGCGAGGATCGCCCTCCTGATCCTTGTGCTGCTGATGGTTGTGTCGCCGATCTTAAAGGCACTGAGCACCTCGACTTCAAATCCCAAGCGACTGCCGGAGGCGGTCAGGAAAGCCTCGTTTCCCTCCTTCCCCCGGCCGAAGGTATAGTCGTGACCGATGATGATTTTCCGAATCCGGAGCCTTTCCCAAAGGACGTCATGGATGAACTCCTCCGCTGTAGTCCGGGCGTAGTCTTGGGAAAAAGGGATCAGGATGAAGGCGTCGATCCCGAGGTTTGAGATGTGTCGAATCTTTTCTTCCGGGGAAGTGATGAGGTAAAAGGGTCGCCGCTCCGGGTGAAGGACCATCTTGGGGTGGGGCTCGAAGCTGATCACCACAGCCGGGCGCTCCTCCTCATGTGCCTCTGCGACGAGACGGCGGAAGACAGACTGGTGGCCGAGGTGAACCCCATCGAAGTTGCCGATGGTCACGACGGCGCCCCGCAGGTCGGCGGGGATATTTTCACTGCCCCTGATCACATCCATAAATCCCTTTTAAACCGCCCCAATTGCAGCGCCAACATAGCATCAATCCCGGTAAATTCAAGCATGAATCTCACTGCCGCCACCGAGTCGATTTCGCTTGACAATGGCCGGACCCTCAGTGTAGATACACCTACGATTACAAATACCGATAGTATTGCCGAAGTGGCGGAATTGGTAGACGCGCTAGGTTCAGGGTCTAGTGGGTGTACGCCTGTCCGGGTTCAAATCCCGGCTTCGGCACCATAAGAAATACAGGGGGGGTAGGCATTGACGACAATCGCTTGACTCCCTTCTTTTTTGCCCGTTTCCAACGGACGCATACAAAAGCTCAACCTGACGACTGCTAAAATCCTAAAAGGAAAGTGATTATTGAAAATGGTGTAATGATTTGAGGACGCCCCGTTGTTCTGAGGTCGTTCGCCTATGACCTGATCCGTTCGGATCGCCTCTTTACGGCTCCCTTCCCGTAACGATAATAAGATCAAAAATCGACTGCCATGTGAGCGGCAGGGAGATGGTGTTGCCGCCCAATTTTTTCACGATGTCATCAGCTGCCACGCCGTAATCGACCGCATGGTAAACGGTATTCAAGGCGAAATCGGACCGCTCTGCCCGGTCGATCAGTTTCACCCGGTAACCCATCTTGACGAGCCGTTTCGCCATCCGGCGGGCCGAAGCGATGTTCCCGTCGCCCGCCAGGACCTTGATCTTGACGACCTTGGTTTCCGATGCCGCCAGCGCCTCTGCCTGTTTCTTTCGCGCCTCCTTCTTCGGACCCCTGATCGTTTTGGTCGGCGTCTCTTTCACTTTCTTCGGCTCAACCAGCTCAACGGCCTTCACGGTTTTTTCTCTTTCTTCCCCGAGCTGCTTTATCTGAACGTTGAGGTCCTCGATGATCTTGCTTGATTCGTCAATCAGTCTGTTTGCCTGGGCTATTTTGGACTGTTGCTCGGACATGCTCCTGTTCATCAGGATAATATGCGCCTGCTGATCGGCAAGCTGTTTCTGATTGGCGGCATTCTCCTGTTCCAGCGCCTTTTTCTGATTCCAGAGGTCGTCCTTGGACGTTTCAAATTTCCGGATGTCTTCGGGGGAACTGTTGTCGACGAAATGGAAGAGCGAACAGCCGGTCGTCGTCAGGAGAATGAATAACACGGCGATATACATCATCTTACGATAAGACATGATACCCTCCGAATTGGATCAGTTGAGTTGATAAGGCAGTGCCTTTTCATAGTGCGAGTATATGAAGTACGTTCTTTTGTGTCAATTGAATTTTATACACCAGATTATGGGTGCGGGGATCATGGCTCAACAAAGGGACCCCTTCGCCCGAGCAGGCCGTCGCGCAATCCCGCCAGCATGAAACGGACGTTACGCAGGCGTGGATGGACCAGCAGCGAGAACAGCAGGAATTTGACGGCTACTCGTGGTACATCCTGGGAGATCCATACGGCCGGTGTATACTGCAGACGATACAATAACAAGCGATTGCGCATGATGTAGTAAAGCCGGATTGGATCGTGCACAACGATGTGGCCCAGACCAAAGGGGAGCCGTCGACGGCCGTGTCCGAGGCGGTGATGCATCGTTGTCGTGCAGACCCCGATCAAAGTGTAGCCTTTGGCCAGGGCGCGAAAACTCCATTCCAGATCGATATTGTCGATGAACAGTCCCTCATCCATCGCACCGATATCATCGAGCGCGGCCAAAGGTATCAGCGAGCCTGAACTGATCAGGAAATCGCAATCGACAAGACCGTCTTTTCCCGAACTGAACATTTTGCGGCTGACCGGAAACCCGATGCGCACAAACGGCGCGTATCGGTCTTCCCGTGTGTCGTGAAAGCGAGGGCCGACTGCGGCGATCTTTCGCCCGGCAGACGAGGCGGCAAACGCTTGTATCAGGGCGCCGACCATCCCCTGCGCCGGTTCGCTATCCTGATCGAGCAGGAGCACATGTGAAAAACCGTTCTTACGTGCCCATGCGATACCGCGATTGAACGCGGCGGCGAGACCGATATTCCGGGAGTGTTTCAGAATGAAAACTTTGTCGCTTTCGACATGCGCGCAAAACCCGTCGAAGACAGCGTCGGATGTGCCATTGTCGACAACGACCAGTGCGTCGACTTGCGGCAAGATAGCGGTCAAGAGCCTATGCAGCGTCTCCACGTCGGGAAAATACGACACAACGATTGCGCAAATTTTATGTGCCGTCGTTGCATGGCGATGTTGAACTTCTGGTGACGCCGTCATTCCTCAGCCTCCCCGCAGCAGATCGCGCAGCACCGAGCGTATGCCGGCCCCGTAGCGCCGGTAACGACCGCTGGCTGCTTCCTTGAGGATGGGTGAGATCCGTTTGATGCGCGCAATATCGGTGATATGCATCCGAACGCGGGTATGTTCGAGCTTGTCCTGCACACACGCCGGCATGTGCTTCTCTACAGCGGCTGGTAACTGTTTTAAACGCTGCAACAGCGACTCCATGCGCTTGGCGTCGTTACGAAGCAGCTGTGCCCGCGATAACCCTATCTCTCTCACCTTCACATCCAGCGTTCGACGACGCATGCCGAGCTGATTGGCGTCGTGCTGCCGATAGTCGATCAGCTTGCGTTCGACCACGTCGATCTTGCCGATCGCGGAAGCAATGATGGCAAGCCACTCATCCTGGATCCAGCCGTCTCCAAAAGGTACGGCGAGAGCGAGAAGGTCGCGCCGGAAGGCCATCGTGGCGCCGGTGACGATGTTTCTCCGCAACAGCACATCGAAGCCGCGCCCGTCATGTACACGTTGCAACTCGTCGGGTCCAAGCTCCAACGCGTCGAACAAAGAACAACCGAGATCGCCCAGACGGGCGTCGACCAGCCTTGCGTCACTGTGCAACAACAGCAGGTCGGGATCGCCCGTAAAACGCTCGTGCATAATTGCCAGTTTTTCCGGGTCCCAAACGTCGTCCTGGTCGCAGACGAATATCATGTCTGTCCCCGCACGCTGGAATGCCGCTTCGAAGTTACGGACATAGCCCAGGTTGTCGGGGTTACGCTGTGCGTCAACCGAGAAGCCGCGCCCGCGCGCCTTCTCGGCGAATGCCTGAAGGATTTCCCATGTTCTGTCGGCCGATCCGTCGTCCACCGCCACGATTTGCTCGGGCAGGCGCGACTGGGCCAACAGACTGTCCAGTTGCTGCTGGATATATCGTTCGCCGTTATAGGTGCAAAGCACTACGGAAGCGGTGAGTTCGCGGGTTTTAGGCATTGATGTCATACATCCCGGTACGCGGTGTTGATCGTGAACGGATTCGGATGGATTTACAGGTTGCTGTTGAGAAGAACTTGCTTTCATGTGCCATGAAGATAAGAGAAGCGGGCTTGTAAGTCAAGGAGATCTTGCCATAACCGGTTGTGTCAAAAGAGGAGTAAATAAATTCTTAAAATTTAATCTCAATTGCTGTACAATAGAAACTCCATTGATGTAATGTACCCATAGCAAGAACGACAATGAACCGGGACGCAGTCAGAGTGTTCAGCTAGAGGAGCGACTCATGAAGGTTTTGAAGATTGACCATTTGGGGATTGCCGTCGCCAGTATTACGGAACGGAAAAACTTCTGGACAGAGGTGTTGGGTCTTTCCCTTGCCGGCTCGGAAACGGTTCCGGAGCAGAAGGTGACCACCGCATTTTTCCCGGTGGGGGAAAGCGAAATTGAGCTCCTGGAATCCACAACCCCGGACGGCCCTATCGCCGGATATCTTGAGAAACGAGGCGAAGGGATTCAGCATGTCGCATTCCGGGTGGAGAACATCGAGGCCGCGC
>PNOO01000085.1 GCA_013824905.1 Syntrophus sp. (in: bacteria)
CCCGCCTTGATCCACCGGCCGACTTCCGCATCGCTCAGCTCGATCACCTCGCCGCCCTGGCTCTTGAAGAACTGCAACCCTTCGATATCGATGTTATTCCAGAGGATGGCCCATTTTTCCTTGTACTCATTCGTGACGCTCGTGATGGTCTTCTGAACGTCGGGGGGCAAGCTGTCCCACTTCTTCTTGTTCATGACGACATAGAAGGTATCGCAGCTTCCGACCTTCCATGAGGTCGTCGCAAACTTGATGACTTCTCCCGTCTTCCAGCCCTTCAACGTCTCCATGTTGGACATAGTGCCGTCGACCACGCCCTTTCTGAGCGATTCGTACATATCGCCCATTCCGATGGCAACAGGCGTCGCCCCGAAGGCCGCAGTGAGGTCAGCCAGCCTTCCGGTGGCACGGATCTTCAATCCCTTCATGTCTTCGAGCTGTTTTACCGGCTTCTTGGTGGTGTGGATGATGGTCGTGGCGCTGGGGGAGAACATGAGGGGATGAAATTCATCCCACTCTTTCAGCGGGAACTTGGTAAAGAACTCATCGGCCACGTGGAGACCGATCCAGGGGCTGGGCAGGCCGATGGGTAGGCCAAAGATCTCCGACACGGGAAAACGTTCCCGCGTGTAGCCGACATGGGCCAGGCCGATGTCCGCGATCCCCGCAGCGACTCCGGCGGCCATTTTGGGGGCGGCCAGAAGGGTTCCACCGCCGTGGAAGCTGATCTCCACCTTTCCCGCCAGGTCTTTGTTCAATCGCTTGGTGAACTCATCCATGAAGATCGAATGCGCGTGCATGGGTGGGAAAAAGCTGGCGAACTTAAGTTTTATGACCTCTGCGGCATTCGCGAAAGAAGAAATAAAAAAAACAAACGCAACGACACACATCACTCCTAATCCTTTTTTCTTCATGTTCACGCCTCCTTTTTGTTGTTGGTGTGGCTTTAAAAACCCGCTAGCTCTTTCTTTTCTCTCCTCCTGTGGCACTTTGATGATTTCTCCTTCCCTTTCGATTTGCCCCGCGTAATGGTCCACAGGGTGTCGTTTCCACGTGTCCGCTGTCGAGCCTGTCTCTGCTCTGCTTACGTATAGAATATCGAAGGAAGCCAGAGAGCCAGCCCCGGGAAGAAGAATAGCAAGCCCCAGACAAGGACCAGAGAGATCAGGAAAGGCATGACGCCCTTGTAGATCTGGCCGATCGGCACCCCGGTAACGTTCTTGACGACGAATACGCACACCGCCACGGGCGGAATGACCACCCCGATGGCGACAACGATGGCGATGAGGATCCCGAACCAGATGGGATCGAAGCCCAGTTTAAGAACAGCGGGGAAGAAGATCGGCGTCGCCAGGATCATGAAGGGAAGATCGTCGATGAAAGAGCCGCCTAATTCATAAATAAGACAGATGACGATCAGGATCATGTAACGGTTCATGGGAAGCATGACAACCCAGTCCGCCAGTTTCTGGGGGACATTGGTCACGGCCATGAAATGGCCGAGGACGACCGATCCCGCGATAATCATGAGGATCATCCCGGCGATGTTGAGGGTTTCCCCAACGGATTTGATGTAGGTCCTGATCGTCATGTCCCTTCTGACGAACGCCAGGATGAGCAGGGCGAAGGTGCCGACCGCCGCCGCCTCCGAGGGGGTGAAGAAGCCCGCCATGATCCCGCCGACGACGAGACAAAAAACCAGCAGGACCCAGAAGATCTCGGGCAACGTTCGGATCCGGGCCTTCCAGGTGGACCGCTCCGACAGGGGGGCGACCTTCGGATCGATTTTCGCCCATGCATAGATGATGACCACAAAGACAGACGCAATGAGCAGACCGGGGATGATCCCGGCGAGAAAGAGCTTGCCGATGGATTGTTCGGTGATGATCCCGTAGAGGATCAGGACCACGCTGGGGGGGATCATGCAGCCGAGGGTTCCCACCGTCGCCACGATCCCCGTCGAGAGTCGCTTGTCGTAGTTGTAGCGGTTCATCTCCGGAATCGCGACGCTCGCAAAGGTCGCCGCCGTAGCCGTGGATGAGCCGCAGATGGCCTTGAAGCCGGCCGCGCCGACCACCGTCGCCATCGCCAACCCACCGGGGATATGGCCGATGAACTTGTTCGCCGAACCGTAAAGCCGCTCCGCAATCCCCGCGTTCAAACCGATCTGCCCCATCAGCATGAAGAGGGGGAAAACGGTATAGCCGTAATTCGTGAAGGCCTCGAAAAGATCCCCTCCCAAGAGAGTGAGAGCCGGTGAGAAACCGTTCAGATAGGCAAAACCGGCAAAGCCGACCAGGGCCATGGCAAAGCCGAGTTCAATGCCGGTGGCAAAAAGTGCCAGCAGCAAAAGCAGCGCCAAGATACAGATGGTCGTCTCATTCATGGCGCTCCCTCCAGCTTCGAGCGATCTCGAAGACAAACACGAAACATTCGACGAAACAGCAGATCCCTACGCCGTAGGCCAGCGGGTAAAACGGCAGCAAAATGGTCGGGGATGTTTCCCCCGAGATCCGATACTCATTGCCGACGCCGAAGAGACTGTATCCGATGAGGACAAAAAGAATGATGCACAACATCCGGGTAAAGATCTTCATGAGTGCCCTGTTTCTCTTGGAAAGCCTGTCTATAAAATCCATGTAGACGTGCTGCCGGGCCAGCGAGACCTTGGGCATGGCGAACCCGATGACCAGCGCCAGCATAAAGCCGACCACTTCATACGTGCCCATGATGGGGTGTCCGAACGCCCGCCCGACCACATCCGAGACGGTCAAAAGCATCATGAGCGTCAGTGATGTGCCCGCAATAATGCTGAGCCACTTGCTCGTTTTCTGAAGAATTCCGAACATGGTATCCATATATCCCCCTCCTTTATACTCTTTCCATCTCCATAATAAAAACATCCTCCGATACCGGACCGCCCGGGGAGGAAGTGGGCGATGACCTACTCTTGGATGGATGCGATAGGCTTGAGATCTTCATCCTCCCCTCAAGTGTCTATGTGAGTGTAGAGTCCTAGACGACCGCTTGCGCGTCAGACACAAAGCTGATCGCCTGTGAGGGACAGTTGGACTCGCAAATGCCGCATTCGATGCAGATCTCGGGATCGATATGACACTGCGTCTCTCCTTCAGTAATGGCGCCGCATTCACATCCGGAGATGCAAGCACCACATAGAACGCAGTCACTGCTTACGACGTAAGGCATAACTGTATGTTCCTCTCTTCCCGATATGAAGGCTTCGCTTCCTTTAGCCCATGTACATTTTTCGCGGATCGATCACTTCGCGGATTAAACGGAGCTGCTCCTTTTCAGGCGGCTCCGTGTACGGCACCTGCTGAGGGACGACCGGGGCAAAGCCCATAGTCCCCACCACATCTTCGATCGTGTTGCCCGGATGTATGGAGATCACCATCATCTGTTTCGTTTCGGGGTGGAATCCGAAGATCGCCTTATCCGTAATGACCCGGCTGGGTCCGCCGCTGAGACCTGCCTTGGTGCGGCTGTCGCCGCCCGTCACGTAACCGGGACTGGTGACGAAAGAGATCGTCTTTTTGAGCTTGCGCGCATCATGGCGCATGATGAGGATGTTCCTTTTCGCGGAAGAGGCGATATCATTGGCGCCCCCGCTGCCCACCATGTGGCGGAACTCTCCGCGCGGATCTCCCACGAGGGTCGTGTTGAGGTTTCCATACTGATCCGTTTCCAAACCGCCCAGGAATCCCACATCCACACGGCCCTTATGGAGGATCGAGCCCAGGATGTCCACAAAACTGCTCAGGACCTTGGCGCGGTACCATACCCTCGGATCCGCCAAGCCTACACCGGCATGAACCGGTTCGGAATCGATCACACCCAGCTCGAAGAGCATCGTCATATGGGGTGCATGCGTCTGTTTGGCCAGAAAAGAAGCGACGACAGGTAAACCCAGACCCACCGCCACAACCTCGCGATCCTTGATTTCCCGAGCTCCCGCGGCCGCCATTAGTTCAGACGGAGTATAGTTAAAATCCATGGCTCGTCTCTCTCCTTAATATCCCAAGATCGGATCTGCTTTGAGGGTATTGAGGTGTTTCATCCCACCCACCTTTTCGAGATACTCCCAGTGGTCTTTCACACCATACACGTATTCATCCAGATAGGCCTTGAACGACTCGGGCGTACTCGTCGCCTTCACGTATTTCTCGATCTCTTTGGCGTCATAGTCATACTCGCGGTAGACGGAGGTCGGGTGCGCGGCAAACGGCAGTTCCACCACGTGCGAAACCAGAAGGCCGGGGATCACCGTCCGTTCGGCTTGCTGGCGGATCGTTTCGGTCGAAACGATGTGCTCCGCGATGATGATCGTGCGCTTGCTGGCCTTGGCCTGTTCCACATTGTCCCACCGGGGCCCCATGATCCAGGCATTGCCCTCCGCATCGGCTGTATGCACCACCAGTACGGACACATCCGGAAGGAGCGGCTTCAGGACCAGCCAGTTTTCCCCCGTGAACGGATCGGTGATATTGGCCACATCCGAACCCGTATGCTCCTGAATCCGCCGTAGCAGGTCGGAACCCTGCAGCGAACGGATCGGCATAAAAGGCAGCCCCAACGATCCGGCCAGATAACGAAAGGCGACGGACAGGCTGCTGTACTCTTCGGCCTGCAGGCTGCCGTCTTCAATTCCCCGGTTCACGCAGTTCAGCCGCCCGAAACGGTCAAGCGAGCCGCCGCCATAGATCAACCGTTCAACCGCTCCGGCGCCGACCAGCATATCCCCATCCATCGCGCCGACGCACTGTGAAAGGGTCAGGCCTTTGATGCCCTGGCGAATAGCCTCCCGCGCAAAGGCCATTGCACAGCGGGTGATCGGGAATCCCGGAAGCGCCACGTGAGAGCCTGAAGGGATAGACGCAACCGCTTCCGTAAGTGTCGTTAGTTTTTCCACATGCGCCTCCTCATTAAAAAGGCTTCTTTTCGAATAAAACGATCAGAATCTGACAAGCGCCGTCCACCAGTTTGATCTCGGCCAATTCACTCGGGCGATTGAGCTTGCTGTCGATCGCCAGCGAAATCATGTTAGCGGGCATACAGGCAAAAGGCTTTGTTTCCTGGGCAACCAGACGGTCTTCAACCGGCCGGTGTACGCAACCCTCGATTCGCACGCGGAGCAGCCGGCCGTCGACCTCAAGGGAGATCCCGCCGACAATCCCGTTCTCCTTCAGGACGCTTTCAATCATCCGGACCATATCGTCGATCTCGGTGGACTGCAGTTTCGGGAGGCATTTGGTCTTGAAAAAATCGCGTCCGAGAGTGGTCAAGCGGAATCGCGCCCCCTTGCCCCGCTCATCCCAGAAGGCCTTTTCCAACTCAAATATCATATCATTGGCGTAGTCTTTGGAAATCGTCTCCTTATTCATACATTCTCCTTATAGTAAGGTTCTCCCCACTTTTCCGAAAAGACAAGCTGGTTGATGGGGATGCGGGGGCGTTGTCGATGCGGCCGAGTCGGATGGCCGATGGAAATGAGACTGATCGCTTTGAATCCTTCGGGCATACCCAACAACTCCTTCGTACGCTCCTCATCGCGGATGTCGATGCACAGGGCAATCACCCAGCAGGCCCCTAGTCCCAACGCCGTAATCATCAACAGCATATTCTCGATCGCCGCCGATGTATCATACGGCATATCCCAGACGTCCTTCTTGCCGCAGACCATGAGTGTGAGCGGGGCATTCTCGGAAAAGGCGGATACCTGTCCTGAGGTCAATTTCTCGAATGCGGCTTTTTTCTTGGCTTCATCCTGCAGGGTCGCGAATCTTTCCTGCATCTGATGAGTGACGTACTCCGCCGTGAAACGGCGTCCGCTTCCCCCGCCTGCCAACGCCGCCAGCTTTTTGCGTGTCGCAGGGTCCTTCACGATGATAAAACGCCAGGGCTGCGCGTTTTCGCCCGAGGGCGCCTGACGGCCGGCCTCCAGAATCATCGCAATGTCCTCTTCGGATACCGGCTCCTCGGTCCACTCCCGGATGCTGCGGCGATCCTGAATGACCTTCATGGTTGCTTCAGCTAAACTATAGGTTTCCGCCATCCTCTATCCTCCTCATTAGAATATGGTTTTATCTCTTTGCATCCACATGCGCATACCGGCATGATGGGTGTGCGGCATGAACAATATTCGCAACATCAAATTTTAATATCCAATATAGGACCCATATTGAAGTGAGATACGACCGGTTCATCGCACACGCGTCAGATGAGATCATGGCCATTCGTGGGAGGGCGGGGGTCAACCATACCCGCATGCAATTATGTTTCATAGTATGAAACACTAGTTCCTATGTGTGAAACTTTAACATATACAACCTATTTGTCAAGAACTTTTTCCGCGGTTGATTTCTACTGGACATCCCCAGGGCAATACGTTACCCACCCGAAAGGATCGGGAAGAGTTCGACAACATCCTCTTCGTGGATCACGCAGTCAATCGCATCCCTTTTTCTATTCCTGACGATGATGCCCACTTCCTCATGAGGCACTCCCAAACGGTCCAATAGCGTCGTCAACAATAATGGTTGCTGCGCATCGATAATCAGCTCCTTCTTGCCCCCCGCCATTTCGATCAGCGTCAGATGCAGGCGAACAACGGCCATAGCTCACACAATCGCCTTCAGGCATTCTTGTTCCGATATATCGAATACCTCGTTGGTCGGAGGCAAAGGCTCCGCATAGACATATTCCGGCAGTTTATCATTGGCCGGGGACAGACCCGCCCCGATATTGAATTCACGTTCGGTTCTTACTGCATTGACACCCATGATCTCCCATAGTTGATCGACGCTGAGGCCGGTCCCTAAAAAGGCATTGACCAGCGTCGACATCCTGCTGGGATCCTTGAAGAGAGGGGGACGGGCAAAGATGCAGAAACCCAGGCTGTCCAAGGCGCACATCTTATATTGCAGGGATTTGGAGAGATCCCCTTGCTGCTCGGTAGCCAGCGGATTGACCTCGCCACGTGATCCGAAACAGTTGCCGGCGGTATGGTCGGCGCCCATGGGGGACATCGCGTAGGTCACGCCGTTGCCTTTGAGGGCTCGAGGATCATAACCTGCAAACGATTGCCCTTTGGCCGCGGGGATTCTTCTTGAACCCAACACGTCGCCTGTCACTTGGACGCCGTGGCCGAGGACTTTGCCGAGCAGGGTGTTGCTTCGGATTTCCTTCATCAACGCCATACAGCCATCCAGATCGCCCCACTTTCCCATGCCCATGTCGATGGCCACACCGAGCACCGCGCCGGCTTCTATGGCATCCACCCCGATATCGTCACACTCGTAATTGAGCATGGCGACCGGGTCGAGATTCGTAAAACCGAGGTTGGAGCCCAACAGAGCGATGTTCTCAAACTGAAGCGTGGAACAGATCTTTTTCCCGGAGGCATCCGGGTAGATGTTGCCGCACTTGATCAGACACCCGTTCATGCAGGACACACCTACCTTACCCTCCCCTCCCCGGCTGGTAATGGTTTCGTACATGGTTTCACCGCTGAGACCGTCAACTCCGTCAATGGCGCCGTATCTGAAGTTGCAGGTCGGCAGGGCGCCCATGGCATTCACAGCTTTGACAATGGTGGCCGTTCCGGTCTTTTGATTGACATTCTTGATTTTGGGATCATTGATAAATTCGGCATGGATAGTGCGGACCATATCCATGAACACCTGTCTGTCATGGTAGACCGGTTGCTGGAGGGTCTTTTCCACGACCACCGCCTTGACCCCTTTACTGCCCATAACGGCTCCCAGACCGCCCCGGGCGGCAAATTTCAGTTCGCCGTTCGGATCAGATGAAGCGATCGCCGCCATCTTCAGGCGGTTTTCTCCGGCCGGCCCGATACAAAGGACACCGATATCCTTGCCGAATGTGGCCCGGAGTTTTTGGTCCGTGTCATACGTTCCCAACTGCTTGAGTTCATTCATGACCAGCAGGGATGAGCCCTTTTTGTCAATTCTTAATACATAGGTATTGTCGTCAGTAGGCAGTCCTTCGATCACCACCGCCTTGATTCCGAATCGGCCGAGAAAAAGACCGATATTCCCACCGGAATTGGCTTCTTTAATCCCGTTTGTCATCGGGCTTTTGGCGCCGCAGGAAATCCGACTGCCGCTGGTGATGGGCGTCCCCGCCAACAAGCCGGGGGCTATCACCAGCTTGTTTTTCGGTCCGAGCGGCTCACAGTTTGGCGGAACTTCATCAAGAAGGATCCTGGCCGATAAAGCCCGTCCACCCAAAAGTTTGTATGCCGGGTTCTCGGCTGTCGTAATATTCTTAGTGCTCATATTGACTTTTATGATGATTGACATAAGGTCACCCCGATGATTTAGAAAAAAGAACCAACCCGAAATCAACGCGATCAGCAGCCTGCATGAGAGCGATTTCTCCCCAATCCGTTTACGGTGGATAAGAAATGGTATAGAGGTGCTTGCCGCCGTTCAACGGCCCCTTCAGCAGCGCATCGATCTCCTTTTGGTCGCGCATGGTGACCTTGTTTGCCGGGGGCAGCTGACCGGCCGGGAAGCGGGTCATGATGTCGTCGATCAGTTTGCACATATAATCCAGAAGCACATCAAGACCCGGGATGGCTTTATCGGCGCTCGCGAGCGTTGGCCGTCCGATCACCCCCTCGGGATAGACCAGGACTTCGGCTCCACCCAAACCGACCTGTTCGTGCCCCTTGATCGGAGAATGATACACTTCGCCCCCTTTGTCCACATGACCGGGAGGCAGGAACCCTTCCGGTTTGTTGTCGACTGCGAGTTTCATATCCATAAATTCCGGGAAGAGGGCCAGCGAGTAAGAGGCTTCCGCCTCGTCGGCGTGCTGAAATGGCGTATCGAAGGGTCCCCCATGGGCCTTGTCCTTGAGAAAATCGTGAATCACTGTGGGCCAGTGGAGGGAGATCAAGATGCACGGCACCTGGTATTTTTTGGCCCACTGATGCAGCGCCAGGGGAATGACCTCTTCCTGACCATGACCATTCAGGAGGATCTGCTTACGAAAACCCATATTCCAGAATCCCGCAATGATCGCACGGAGGTTGGCCAGAAACGTTTCTTCCGGAACGACGACGGTCCCCGGCATACCGAGGTGGTTATAAGGGTGAGATCCGTACCAGACCGGCTCAGCCACGGTGCAGCCCATTTTGAGGGCTACCTGCTCGGCCATCCGGGTGACGAGGAATGTATCCTCGCCGAGAGGCTGTGCAGCTCCATGACATTCCGTACTGCCCACAGGAATGATGATCAAGTCATTCTTCTTGAGCCGTGCATTGATCTCAGTCATATTCATGGTCTGACAGTACACACCGTCGGGGCGCTCCATATGGCCGCCATCCGGCGGAAACTTCCATTTGCCCATTATTTTCTCCTTTCAGATAAAT
>PNOO01000086.1 GCA_013824905.1 Syntrophus sp. (in: bacteria)
AAACCGGATTTACGTTTACAATGACCGTATTTTCGGAGAAAAGGAGATCGGTGGAACCGATTTTGTCTTTATCAAGACGGACATCAAACGGTTGGGTTCAACAAGGAGCTTCAAGACGCCCGATGGCATCGACGCCATCATGGTCACAAAAACCAGGGCGCTGGTCGATGCCGTCTATGACTGGTCCCGGTACAACACCCTTCCGCGGGCCTACGGATGGATCGCGGAAACGCTGAAAAAAGATCCGGACATCACCGAAATATTGATTGACGATACCCTCAAATACAGTAACAAGGGGACCGTCAAGCGCATTGGATACCTGCTTTCCCAGATCGGCATTACCGCTGATCGTCTGCTGGAATTGAAACGAAAACTCGGTCCTGCCAAGTCGCTGATTCCCTGGATAGCCGGCCAGGCGGCGAAAGGCAGCGTCAATAAAGAGTGGGGGTTGATTGTCAATGGATCCATCCCGCGATCATAGGATCTCGGCCTATGAAGATCAGGCGTTTTTCCGCATCTTCTATCCGGGGCAGATGCAAGGGCAGATGTCATGGCAACGCATTAACGGGAGTGATCCTGAATGAACCTGACGACTGGGTTTTACGAACGACTGGTCAACACGGTGCTGGATAGGGCGCTCTGCACCCTGCCGGGCGACACGGAGACGCTTCAGGCGATCCTCGACCGGCCAGATCGCAATTTTCTTCTTGACTTTCATTTCCCAATGACTATAGTAGCCTCAGCACATCCGCCAAGCCTCTGTTTCCTTGGAAGCACGCTCAATTTTGGCGGATTTTTTCTTTATGAGAGGGCGAAATGAAATATACCAAGCCGTCCCTCACCTTTACCGAGCAGGCCGATCAGCTTCTCTCACGCGGCATGGTTACAGCAGACCGTGAAACCCTCATCACTCATCTTGGAAATGTCAGCTACTACCGTCTGAGCGCCTATTGGTACCCCTTTCGCGAGCCGGATGAAACATTGAAACCGGGAACCGCTTTTGAGATGGTGTGGAGGCGATACACGTTTGATCGGCAACTGCGGCTCCTGGTCATGGATGCCATAGAGCGGGTAGAAGTCGCCGTCCGGACCCGATTGACCAACGCCTTCACATTGAAATACGGGGCCTTCGGCCACCTCAATCCGGCAAATCTTCCCAGGATTGACCATGATCGTCGAATGGATCTGATTCAAAGAATCCGTGATGAAGCCTCTCACAGCAATGAGCGTTTTGTAGAACATTTCCGGAGCAAATACAAAGAGGAAAGCGACCTGCCTTTATGGATGGCCGTTGAGCTCATGACATTCGGAATGCTGTTCACTTTGTTCCGAGGAATCGAAACACAAATCAAGCGCGAAGTCGCAGCGGTGTACGGTATATCGGCTGAAGTGCTGGATTCCTGGCTCCACTGCCTGAACCAGATCCGCAATATATGTGCTCATCACGGACGTCTCTGGAACCGCGAGCTCGGCCTAAAGCCGTTAATTCCTCGTCGACACAAACACCCCGAATGGCACGAGCCGGTTATGGTTGGAAATAATCGTCTATTTGCGGTATTGACCATTTTACGTTACCTCATCGCTTATGTCGCACCTCTCAGCCGGTGGCCGGACCGGATCGAACGGTTATTTGAGGATTATCCGGACATTCCTTTGGGACAAATGGGGTTCCTCCCCAATTGGAAGGATTGTCCCATCTGGAAAACACTTCATGAACAGGAAATTTGAACTCATGTCCCTCCTCAGTGAAAAGGATAGAGAGAGCATCATCAAATTCATACCTCCGGCTTTGCCGGAGGTCAGGTGATTCACTTAATGTTGGGGAACATGATGTGAGTTCTGAACGAATCAAGAGCTTGCCAACAAAGGAACGTCCACGCGAAAGACTCCTTGCCGAAGGTCCGGAACGACTGACGGATGCCGATCTGCTCGCTATCATTCTTCGCATCGGATCAGGAACATTCAGGGAAGGTGTTCCAGGGACGAACGCCTACGAGGCTGCCCTCTCTATTCTGAAGAATTTCCGAGGCCTTCGCGGCCTCGATCGCGCCCGCATTCATGACCTGCTGAAGGTGCCCGGCCTTGGACCTGCGAAAGTCGCGCAGATCAAGGCGGCATTTGAGCTCGGGAAACGCGTGTGCGCCGGTAAACTCAAGGCACCCGCCTTCGAATCCTCTCTGTCCATTGCCAACCATTTCCGCCCGCGTTTCACCGGCAAGCGTGAAGAGATTGTCATTGCCGTGTTCTTGAATGGTCAGAACCAGCGCCTTGGCGAAAAAGACATCACCGAAGGAACACCGACCCAAGCTACCGTATATGTCCGACGTATTCTGGAAGAAGCCCTCCACGAATCGGCGGCGGCAATCGTCCTGGTCCACAACCACCCCTCGGGCAATCCTGAACCCTCAGCAGGCGATGATGAGACAACACGCGACCTTATGAGTGCTTGTAGAATAATGGGTTTGATTCTGCTCGATCATGTTATTGTCGGCGAGACTGAGCACTACAGTTACTCCGATTCCGGTCGGCTTCAAGAACTTACCAACGAATAGAAGGAGGCCGTATGGCCAAGAAACAATCGGCGCCCCAGCAGTACGTGAAAACAGACCAAATTCAGATTCAGGGTAACAAGGTATTCAGTCCGCTCCGTCAAAAGTGGATCCCGCTGACACCTGAAGAGATGGTCAGGCAGCAGTATCTGCAGGTGCTTGTGGATGAGTATGGATTTGCTCATACACAGATCACCGAAGAAATGGAAGTTACGGGAAGAGGATCTGCTCAAGCACGAGCCGACTTTGTTATCTGGCGTACCCCTCAGGATAAAGTGGATGAAAAATCTCCCCTGATCGTAGTGGAGTGTAAAGCTGACAATGTTGCCATCGATCATGCCGTCTACGCCCAAGGTGAGAATTATGCCAGACTCACGAATGCTCCATTCTTCGTCACCCATAACCATCGTGAGACGCGATACTGGCGCGTCCAGCATGATAAGATGCCTAAGCATGTGGAAGAGATCGATGGCATTCCCCACGCTGATGCCACGGACAAAGAGATCAAGGAGCTCATTGGACGCCTGAAGGTGTTTAAAGAAGATGAGTTTGCCGACCTGCTCCACCAATGCCATAATGTCATCAGGAACAGGGAGAAGCGCGATCCTGTGGCTGCGTTCGATGAGATCGCAAAGATTCTCTTCGTCAAAGTCTTCGTCGAACGGGAACTCAAGACCAAAAAGAAGCGACAGAATCTGTTCTCCGAGGATTTTCTCAAGGACCAGATCGGCAATAATCCACTGGAGGAATTATTCCAAAAGACCAAGGAGCACTACAAGTCCGACCGGATCTTCGAAGCTGATGAGAAACTCAACCTGAAACCCGCAACCGGTCTTGAAATAGTGCGCCTTCTGGAGAAGTACAACTTATCCGACACCAGTGAGGACATTAAAGGAATTGCGTTTGAACGCTTCCTTGGCAAAACCTTCCGTGGCGAGATTGGCCAGTTTTTTACGCCGCGCCCCATCGTCGAATTCATGGTACGTATGGTTGAGCCCAAGGAAGAAGAAATCATTTGCGATCCGGCCAGCGGTTCCGGGGGATTCCTGATACGGTTCTTCGAGATCGTACGCCAACAGATACTGGCTGATGCAGACCGACAATACCAGGAATACAAAGCCAAAATCGAGCGAGACAAGAAACTCTCCCCCGAGGAAAAGGCCACTATGCTGAGCGCCAAGTTCGATGAGCTCCAGATGGCCCTCGATCATGACCGAGAGGGGTCGCGACTCTGGAATCTCGCCAACCGCTGCATCTATGGCACCGACGCCAACGACCGTATGGCGCGTACCAGCAAGATGAACATGATCATGCATGGAGATGGCCACGGCGGGGTGCATCATCACGATGGGTTCCTGAACGTCAACGGCATCTTCGAAAGCCGCTTCGATATCATTTTGACCAATCCGCCCTTTGGGGCCAATGTCGAGCCGTCCGACAAGATCCTGGAAGAACAAGTTCAGCTGCCCGATGAAATTGAACGAGAGTATGCCCGCATCTATGGCAATCCCTATAAGGAGGCACTGGCCCGCGTTCGGGCCGCCAAGGACAAACCCATTGCCAGTCTCTTCCAATTGCCAAAAGTCAAAGGAAATGGGCCTCTCGGTAAAATCAAGACCGAACTCCTGTTTATTGAACGCTGCCTCGACCTGCTGAAACCTGGCGGCCGCCTCGGCATCGTACTCCCCGAAAGCGTCTTCAATAACCCGTCGCTCGCATATGTCCGTGAATTCTGTGAGAACCGCGCCTTTATCCGCGCCGTGGTTTCGCTCCCGCAGGACACATTCGTTTCTTCCGGCGCTTCGGTGAAAGCATCTCTCCTCTTCCTGCAAAAGTTCACACGGAGGGAACAGACCGACTTTGAAGCAAAGATGGCGGCCGCGGGGGAGGAAACGCGAGATAAGTATGCCCCTGAGATCGCCAAACGGACCAAGGATCTGGAAGACGCCATCGAAGAGGCCAAGAAGAAGCGGGATGCCGACCGACGCAAATCTTTCCAAAAAGAATTGCACAATTACCACAGGGAAATTGAGGAGAGGATTAAGGGAGAGGCGCGCGCACTCCTGAAGGAACGATTCCTGTATCCTATATTCCTCTACGAGGCTGAGCATGTCGGGATTACCGCCACAGGGGAAACAGATCGAGTCCCGAACGAACTCGTCCCGAACAAATACAAACCGGCCGACATCGAACAAACAACCTTGGAACTCTACCGAGCCTTCAGGGTTGATCCAAGACCCTTCCTGTTAGCGGAGGCACGTGCATGACAGCGCTGGCAATAGGCAAAGCTTTTTCCGTCTTGTTCAAAGACTTCCACCGATGGGATGTAGGATACTTCCGGTCGGTGGCTTGGCAATGGCCGGGCTCCGTCCTACACCCCTTGAACTCGTCCCTTCATAGAATCATCACAGAAGTGCCTTCTTCCGAACGTAGATCCGGCCTTCCGGTCATCGAGAAAATCTCGTTTGGCGGGGCACTCATGCACTTCGATCTCGCTGCTGATGACAATTACAAGGGCCGATTGTTCTGGGCCGAGAGCGGGGAACTGATATTTAGCAAAATTCGCCTGAAACAAGGTTCTGTGGCCGTTGTTGCGTCAGAGACCCCGAGAATTGCTGTTAGTCCCGAATATCCTGTCTACAAGATTGATCCTGCGAAGGCGTCGCCCGCTTATCTGCTTCTTGTTCTCCGCAGTAAGTTATTCCAGGATCTTCTCGCCGGACTGTCTCACGGTGGTTCGACAAAGACGCGTATTCATCCTCGGGAATTTGAACGGCTGGTCGTGCCACTACCATCAATCCGCACCCAAAGCGCAATCGCGGACTTCTGGCAGGAAGCCCAGCATGCTGTTGACACAGCACGCAACCAGTTGTTTGAACCTGTTAGGTCCCTTAACAACCGCCTAAACGAGGTCTACCGGAATACATACACTCGCGATGTAATCCACTCTCGTTGTTTCGTTGTCGACTTCAAAGACTTGGCCGCTTGGGACGTGAAATCAGGACGAGCCGCCAGTTTCAGACTTGCATGCCCTTCATTCCGCCCGATAGGGGACTTTATCGAAGATGAAACGGAACTGATACATCCCGCTGCGGAGCCTGACAAAGACTGGCCGGTCTACGGCGTGAACAACAAGGAAGGCGTATTCCTCAACTCCCATCAGAAGGGTGCAACCTTCAACGCGCCGTACAAGCGCATCCGGAAGGACTGGTTCTTTCACAACCCTACGAGATGCAACGTCGGCTCGCTCGGCATGGTACCGGATGTACCGGAGGACGCCATCACCAGTCCGGAATACCAAGTTTGGCGTTTAAAACAAGATGTTCCGGAGCCGCTTTTGCCGGGCTATGTAGCCTGTCTGATCCAGACGCCATTCTTTCTTGAACTCGTTCAATTCAACCGTGTCGGGGCCGTCAAACAACGCATGTACACCGAAAACCTCATGCAGGTCCGCATTCCCTACGTACCTGTAACAGAGCAGCAGAAGTATGCAGACGCGCGCGAAAAGGCGCTTACTGAGTTCACTGATGCCAAACGCCGGCTCAACCAAGCCCGTCAGGAAGTCGAAGCCATGATCCTTGGAACGAAGAAAGCATGATATTGCTCTCTTTCGATCCATTATCTTCATGTCTAAAAATCAACCACCATTGAACAATTGTAAATGGTGCCAATAACCGGAAAATTTCCTTAGAAAGAGGAAACAGGCATGGATGGAAATAATCGTTCTGATATCAAGGTGGGGGCTCATGTAAAGGTCGTCCAAAAGCAGGATCAGCATTCAGGCAGATTAACCGAAGGCATCGTCCGGGATATTCTGACTAAATCGGGCATACATCCTCACGGCATCAAGGTGCGCCTGCAAGACGGTGTCGTCGGCCGGGTCAAGGAAATTCTGGATGACAGAAAAGCCAATTCACAGGCAAAATGATATGGGACTCATCTGGATCAATGAGATTTCGGTCAGCTTCGGCGGACCGCGGCTCCTGGACGGTGCTACGCTCCAGATCGAAGCGGGCGAAAGGATCGGGCTTTTGGGCCGGAACGGTTCGGGCAAATCCACTCTCATGAAATTGCTGATGGGCGATGTCACACCGGATTCCGGCGAAATCATCCGAAGTGATGAGGTCAGGATCGCCATGCTGCCCCAGGATGTTCCCGAAGACCTGCCGGGGACGATCTATGATGTGGTGACCTCCGGTGGCCGGGAACATTTGGAGCTGCTCCGGGAATACCACGATCTCACCCAGCAGATGTCTCGGAGCGGCGATGACGGCCTCTTAAAAAAGCTCGAAGGGGTTCAGCACCGGCTGGAGACCACCGGCGCCTGGCTTTATCATCAGCGTGTTAAAACGATAATCGCCCGGACCGAGTTGGATGAGAATGCCGAGTTTAAGTTTCTGTCGGCGGGCATGAAGCGCCGGGTCTTACTGGCCAAGGCCCTGGTGAACGAACCGGACCTTCTGCTCTTGGACGAGCCCACAAACCATCTGGATATCAACGCCATCCTCTGGCTCGAGGATTTCCTCCTGAACTTTGAAAAGACCCTCATGCTCGTGACCCACGATAGGGCCTTTCTCCAGCGACTGGCGACACGCATCGCGGAAATCGATCGGGGTCGCCTGATCTCGTTTCCCTGCGATTACGGCACGTACCTCGAACGCCGTCAGGCCCTGTTGGAGGCGCAACAGAAGCAGTGGCAGGAATTTGACAAGAAGCTGGCCAGGGAGGAGACCTGGATTCGGCAAGGAATCAGGGCCCGTCGGACCCGTAACGAGGGCCGGGTACGGGCGCTGATGGAGATGCGCCAGGAGCGGGCGCGCCGGCGGGAGAAGACGGGCAATGTCCGGCTGGCAATCCAGGAGGCGGAACGCAGCGGCCGATTGGTTGTGGAAGCGGAAAAGATTCACTTCGCCTTCGGCGATCACAAGATTGTGGAAGGGTTCTCCACGACGATCATCCGCGGCGACAAGGTGGGCATGATCGGGCCCAATGGCTCCGGCAAAACCACGCTCCTGAAGATCCTCCTAGGCGAGCTGGAACCGCAACAGGGCAAGGTCCGCCGGGGGACCGGAATTCGGGTCGCTTACTTTGATCAGCTCCGCGACCAGCTCGACGAAAACGGGACCCTGAAGGACAATGTCGCCGCCGGCAATGACATGGTCGTCGTGGACGGCGTCTCGCGGCATATCGTGTCGTATCTCCAGGATTTCCTCTTTCCGCCTGACCGAATCCTGTCGCCGGTCAGCTCTCTGTCGGGCGGTGAACGCAATCGCCTGCTTCTGGCAAAACTCTTTATCCTCCCCTCCAATGTCCTGGTCCTTGATGAGCCGACCAACGACCTCGATATGGAAACGCTCGAACTCCTTGAGGACAGGCTCCTGGAATACAACGGAACGATCCTCATGGTCAGTCATGACCGTGCGTTCCTCAATAACGTGGTGACCTCAACGATTGTCTTCGAAGGCAAGGGACGAGTGCAGGAATACGTAGGCGGTTACGACGACTGGCTGCGGCAGAGGACCGAGCCGGATGAGTCGTTGAAGACGGCGCCGGGAGATCAGAAGCAGAAGAAGGGCAAACCTCCGAGAGAAAAGCAGAAGCTGTCCCATAAAGAGACGCGGGAGTTGGAGACGCTGCCGCTGAAAATCGAATCCCTGGAGGAGGAGAAGCAGCGCCTGCTGGAGACCCTCAATTCTCCCGAATTCTATGTCAGCAGAGACTCGGCTCAAATCAACAGGGCCAACGACCGGCTGAAGGCTCTGGAAGAGGAACTGGAGGGGGCCTACGGACGGTGGGATGAACTGGAGAGCCTCGCGGCAAAATTCAGCAGTGAGCCGGGGTGATGGGTGGATTCCTATTTGAATCATTTTTTGCTGACGTTGTGCGCAGCCGAATACTTCAGACAAGCCGAATTGCTCCCGCAGATCATTTCGTTAATCGCAAGAAGCCGTCTTCGCCATAACAGCTAGGACGGCTTCCTGATCAAGCGCTATCTATGATATTTCAATGATGAAGGGCGATCAACTTGAGCCCCTGCAGCTACTCAAACACATTCGCTGTCACCTTTACCTTAAGCTCTGCCGGTATTGTAAGGCGCACACCTGTACCCTCTGCTACCGCCCAGACACTCAGCTTCCCACTGATTAAAAGGTTTTCCATGTAGTCCTTGTTTAGCCATACGACATCCGTGACGCCGCGGAGCTCACCGGCCGCAAAGGTGATGGGTCCGGCCACTTTGGTAGCGGTAGCGAAGGGGCCCCCGTAAACATTGGCATAAAAGTCGGCTTTCCCACCGCCTCCTGTGTTTGAGGTGATCTGATATCTCAAGTAATCAATTTCAATATCCCGTATCTTGCCTTCGTACTTCCGATAATCCTCATCCTCATTCAGATCTACGTTGTAAGAGACCGTCGTCAAGTTCGCATCAAGCGTAAAAACGTGACTTTTTGTAAGGGTAAACGTGATATCTGTCGCATCTTTGATGGCCTCGCACCCGCTCATGAGACCGACCAACAATAAAGAAACGAAAAGCAACCCGATTTTTTTCATGATATCCTCCTTTAGATGAAATGACCCATGCCTTATTGTGTTTATTGTATTATTCATTATTATTGGCAGCCCATCAGGGCAATATTCATATCACACTCCAGAGGAAATGGGGCTCAGATCCTCGTCAACTGGCGGTACTTGATCCGGTGCGGCTGGCTGGCCGCGGCGCCGAGACGGGCCTTGCGGTCCGCCTCGTACTCGGAATAGTTTCCATCGAACCAGAGGGTCGCGCTGTCCCCTTCAAAG
>PNOO01000087.1 GCA_013824905.1 Syntrophus sp. (in: bacteria)
GACAGGTTATGGGATAAGAGCCTTAAAGAACTAATCGCCGTTTCCTGATATTCTACCAACAAGAAGGGAGGGTTTTATCAACATGCAGTACTCAAAGAAGCTTTATCTTTTGGCTGCTTTTGTGCTTTTTGTTTTTATTCTCGGGTGTGCCAGTCCGCCAAAAGTACTGGACCGGGCGTTTCCCGGACCCCAGGTGGTGATGAATCCCCAGGTGATACCATTGGGAGTAGCCAAACTAATGGGCGCTGATTTCATCTTCGATGGTTCAGGCTTCACCTCGGGTGATACTGTCTTCATCTCCCTGATCGGTCAGCCGGACGTCAATGTCTCCGTTGCCCTTGCCAAGGTGGCCCAGGACGGGACCTTCCAGGCGGAAATGGGCCAGTCATCGCCGGCGAAAATAGCAAAAATAACGGGGATACTCCGGGCAAATGCGATAACCAACGAAAAAATGCAACCCGTGATCGTGCTTACCCAGCCGACAATTCCCGCTGGTGCGTACACCATTAGGGCCAGCAGCCTCATGACGGCCAGGACGGCAGAGACCACTGCGGTAGTTGCCCGTCCGTCTATTCTCAATCGAATCATGGACAGTATCGGCGAGATGCTTGGAAGTATAGACGACAAAAGATGAGGCTGGATAGATCGATTTGCCGGTGTTTTGCTGAGCGCGCTTGCCGGGGATAGGTTGTTATAAGGAGGGAGCCCGAGGCGGGCTCCCTCAAACGTGTTATTCCCTTATCCTCCGTATTTGGTCGTAGGTTGCCTTTTTCCCGCTCCGTCAAGGGGACGACCGTTTTCAGCGGGCGGGACGGCAGGCCTTCGAGTCATCGCGCCTCCGGGGTCGGCATTCAATCCGGGACGGGGTCCGACGCGGCCGGTATCTTGAACTCATAATCCTTATTGAAGCGGATCGCCGTTCCCTCCGCTCCCGATCTCAAGACACGGCCCGTGACGGAGAGAACCAGCGTGCCGTCGGGATCCACCGATGTCACCAGCTTCTCGAAGTCGAAAAATATCTCCATTTCAACCCGTAAACCTTCCGGGATCGGGGTACGGGATTTAATCAATAGGCCTGCGGCAGAGACATTTCCCGTTTCGATAAGCGCTGTCTTTTCCTCCCCCTGACCGAGTATCTTGATCTTGACGGGCACATTGATCTCTAATCGTTGAAATTTCCTCTTATCGGCCATTGACTGCACCCCTCACCTCTCCGTTTGAAGTCTCGTCTTCTCCGCAAAAAATTGACACTCGATCCTGGAGATCTTTAACATCTCCGCTGAAGGCATCAAGCGCGATTTGAAACCGACATGACGGCACCCGTAGGGGAATTTTTTCTCATGGGTAATGAAGAAATACTGGCATGAAAAGCAGAGGGCCGCTGCTTCCTGTTGCTCGGATTGTACATGATCAGCCATCGGAATGTCTCCCGCTCTCCCCCCTTCTTCGCCGGTGCGGTCACCATCCTTGCCGGCTCGGTTGGGTCATGACGCCAGGAATCCCAGAAGGGCCTCGTTGAAGAGTACGGCCTGTTCAACATTCACGAAATGGGCGGCGTCCGGAATGATCTTGAGTATTGATGACCGTATCCGGTTGTGGATGAATTCCGCCGCCGATATGGGCGTCCCCTGATCCTGCTCGCCGACCATGACCAGCGTCCGGGTTGAAATCCCGCGGATGGTCTCGCGCATGTCCATTTCGCGAATGGCGGCGCCGCAGCCGCAGTACCCTTCTACCGGCGTGCCGAGAATCATCCGCCGGATCTTTTCAACCTCGTTAGGGATACGTTCCTGCCCGGCCTTCGTGAACCAGCGGTCGATCGTCGCATCGACCAATCCCCCCATGCCGGTTGTTCGTGCCAGCCTGAAGCGTTCATCCCACACCTCCCGCTGAGACATGAAGGACGAAGTATCGCAGAGGGTCAAGGAGATCAGTCGCCCGCCGTGCAGGGCGCCCATCATCTGCCCTACCATTCCCCCCAGGGAAAGACCACAGAAATGGAACTTCCCCAAACCGAGAAAATCGGCCAATCCGATAGCGTCCGAGGCGAGCATTTCGATGGCATACGGACCGGACGGAACCGCAGACCGGCCGTGCCCCCGGCCGTCATAGCGGAGAACCCGGTAGCCGGCCTCGCTCAGGGGAGGCACCTGGAGATCCCACATCGCAAGGTCCGATGCCAGGGAGTTCGAGAACATGACGACGTCTCCCCCCTCGGGTCCGTCGAACTGATAGTTGAGTGTTGTTCCGTTTACCCTGGCCTGAGGCATAATACTCTCTCGTCTTTATATGATGCGCAATCTTCAACCAGCAGCGGCGGATGAGACTATAAAATCTGCTGCTCTCCCGTTGATCTGAACGTTACCAGTCAATCCCCTGGTTTTTTAAATAGTCTTGTGCCATTTTATACCCCAACTTTGCCGCCATTTTATAATTCTTCATCTCCTGGTCGGGGTTGCCCAGTTTATGATAGGCCAGTCCTCTGTTATAATAAGCGCTCGCATATTCCTTGTTCAGCTCTATGGTTTTGTCAAGATCCTGTAAGGCCCGATCGGGATCGCCGAGATTGTTATAGGCGGTACCCCGGACAAAATAGGCCTCTGCAAGGTTGGGATTCAGCTCGATGGCCTTGTCATATGCATCAATCGCCTCTTGATAGTTTCCGGACATGGCGGAAGAGTATCCTTTTTTAAACCAATCGATTGCCGTAAGGTCTCTCAAGGTTTTATTCGGATCGGCTACCGGTGCCTGTTTCTTGATGCCTGCCGCCGCCGTCAATTCTTTCCGCAGCCGTTCATTTTCCCTTGCCAGTTCATCCAACCGTCGCTTGATTTCCTGCAGTTCCCTCGTCCTTTCGGCTTCTTTGAGAAGGATGTCCCTGGGCTGGCCGGCATTGTTTCGCTGATTCAGCTCGATCGCCTTGGCATAATCCTCGATCTCCTTCTTTTTGTTACCGAGTTTGCCATGGAGGACCCCCCGATTATAATAGGCGCTTGCATATTCCGGGTTCAGATCGATGGCCGTGCCCAGATCCTGGATCGCCTGACTGAAGCTGCCGAGTTTATTGTATACCGTTCCCCGGTTATAATAGGCCTCCGCAAAGTCCGGCTTCCATGCGATGGCCGAATAGAAATCATTTAACCCTTTCTCCGGGTTGCCGAGTTTGACATAGGCAGCTCCCCGATTGTTATAGGCTTCCGCAAAGCCTGGTCTCAGCTTGATGGCCTTGTCGTAATCCTGTATCGCCCGATTGAAGTCGCCAAGATAATCGTAAGCGACCCCCCGATTATTATAGGCCTCTATATGCTTCGGATTGATCTCAATGGCCTTATTGTAATCCTGTATCGCCCGATTGAAGTCGCCAAGATGATCGTAGGTCATCCCACGCCTGTAATAGGCATCGGCCTTTCCCGGCATCAGTTTTATGAATCGGTCATACTCCCGGATGGCCTGCCGATAGTCGCCTCGATCGTGATGGGCTCTCCCCTGCTCCAAAGCACTTACGGCCTCCATGACGACGTTCTCGTTCTCCTGATGGCAAAAAGAGGATCGGCCGTGAACAGCAAAGGTGATAGCATGATGGAAATGGAACAGAATGCCGCTATGGTTATTTTGGTTTTCATCTTTTATCCTCCCTTGGGTTAGGACTGTCGGAGGTCGACCGGCGCGAGACGCTCATTTTCGTTTCACCCCTCTGTCGAGCAAGAATTATCCCAGGACCCCATGAGGCTGAGCCCCAACCACGGCCTCGTCATCGACCACAAAGGTGGGAACGGACGATATCCCCAGTTGATTAGCCAGCTCCCAATCAGAATCGACGGTATCCTAAATTGGTAAGAACTTGCTTTTACGCGGGTTGAGGATACGGAAAGGAGTCTTGCGTGTCAAGGAGATTTTGGTGGGACACAAGTTTGTCGATCCAACTCTCGCCTCACGGCAACCGCCACCATTTCAACCGTGTAGGGTTTTTTCAGGTAGGCCACCGCACCCAACCGCTGCGCCTCTTTTACACGGTCGGTTTCCGAATAGCCGCTGGCGATGATGGCCTTCTGGCCCGGACAAAGTTCGAGGATTTTCCGGTAGGTGTCCAGGCCATCCATCCCCGGCGCCATGATCATGTCCAGAAGAAGCAGATCGAAAGAACCATCGTGGACGGTGGCCACGGCATGTTCACCGCTGGTGGCGACGGTCGCCTCATACCCCAGGTAGGTGAGCATTCTTTTGGCGAGATCCCGCTGTTCGGCGATGTCATCCACAATCAGCACCGTCTCCCCTTTGCCGCGGATACGTTCCAGATCGATGGGAGAATCGGAGTTGAACGCCTCTCTGTCAGTCGCCGGAAGGTAGAGGGTGAAGCGGGATCCCTTGCCGCTCGTACTCTCAAGGTTGATATACCCGTTGTGATCCTTTACGGTTCCCCAGACCACAGCCATCCCCAGGCCGGTGCCGCTTCGCCCCATCACTTTTTTAGTGTAGAACGGCTCGAATATCTTTTCGCTGTCCTCGGCTGCAATACCGATTCCGGTATCCGCAATGGTCAGTACGACATAGTCCCCCTCTCTGATCTCATCATACCCCGTGATGGGTCGATCGACGTAGACGTTTTCCGTTTGAATGGAGATGACGCCCCCTTCCGGCATGGCCTCGGCGGCGTTGGTCACGAGATTCATAACGGTTTTGACCAGATGGACCGGGGAGCCCGATATATTCATTAAGGCTGGGCTTAACCGGGTTTCGATCCTGGCATGTGGATAATAGGCCTTTAGCCTATCGAACTCGGGACTGCGGAGGTACTCCTCGACGATGCGGTTCATGTTGACGATTTTGTTGCTGGCAACTCCCCGCCGGGCCAGGGTCAGGAGATCCTGCACAATCGCCGCCGCCTTCAGTCCGCTCTCTTTTATTGTTTGGATCGTCTCCCTGATGACACTGTCGTCGTGCGACAGCTGCATCAGCAGAAGATCGGGATATCCGACGATTCCGGAGAGGATGTTATTGAGATCGTGGGCGACGCCCCCCGCCAGGGTTCCCAAAGCCTCCATCTTCTCGGCACGTTTGATCCGGGCCTCCAGCTGTCTTTGCGCCTCTTCGGTCCGCTTCAGCTCGGTGATGTCACGGACCGTTGTCAGAATGGAAACTTCGCCGCCGACAAAGATCTGAAACGAATATATCTCTACGTCCAGAAAGGAACCGTCACAGCGCAGGTCTCTGAGCCGGTAAAATCTGTCCTCGACGTCGGGCCAGGTGTTCCGGCGGGTCAACAGGATGTCCCGGTCCTCCGGATGGACGACGCTGATCACATCCATGCCGACGACGTCGTCCTTATGGGCATAACCGTGAATTTTCAACCAGGCCGGATTGACATCGACGATTTTTCCGCCCGTGGTCAGACTCATGCCATCCAGCGAATCCTCAAACAGCGTCCGATACTTCTGTTCGGACCGAATGAGCCGGTCGATCAACTGGTCCCGCTCGTGAACGGTTGTTTCGTATTCTTCGATCAGATCCCGCACCACCCAGCGGATAAAGGTGTTGGTCAATCCCCTGAACAACCGCCGGCGCCAGGTCGCCGGATCCCAGGAGAGCTTGAAGACACAACGATCGGCGCCATCCATGACGCAGTGCATTTCCTGTGCGTGAACATTCGTCACCCCGGTCAATCGGGCGACCTCGGTGTAAATGCCGAGGTTCCAGTCACATACGTTCTTGGTCACCCTGAATCCCTGACGATACCGCAGTTCGAAGGTCATGGAGCCGTCTGAAGCATCGATCAGTTTGACATCCTTGGTCTTATTGAACCGGGTGTTTATCCGTGCCGCTTGCCTCGCCGTGGCCTCCGGCCCCAGGAGCCTCGCGGCGAACAGGGTACGTTTGGAGAGGCTTTCGCGAACGGCGCCGATACCCACTTCGATAAGCGGACTCGGAATCCGGACCACCTTGTGAACGTTTTCGAACAGGGCGAGGGAGAATTCGTTGGACACCCAGTAGGCAGGATCGGTCAGGTGGGTTTCCCGAATCGGATGGATGACCGAGGGATTGAGCTTGTCCCGAATGCAAAACCGCGAATTGTCCGTCAGCCCATCGAGCAGTTCACGGACACCCCGTTCACCGTAGTGATTCCGGATGTAGGCGATCATGCCCTTGAAATTCTGACAGCAGATGTCCCTATCCATGACGGACGCGTTCATGAGCGCCTCTCTGAACGGGCTTGAAACGAAGGATGCATAGGGAATCCGAACCGTAGTTTCACGGGCGCCAAACCGGATCTCTTCTCTCCGCAGCAAGGCCCGCCGATGGCGGGCCGTCAGGGGTGCGTCCTTATCCTCTGCAACCCACCGAATCTCCCGCGAGGCCGGGCAGGCAATGAAATGATAAGGACGCGCGTGTACACCTATGGAGGAATTTCACCAAACCCAGCATTCGACTTGCCAATATTCAATCCTTTTGAACATCCCGAGGGATGGCTCGTTGTCGCCTCTGAAGGTCTTTCCATTGGTCTTCACGGACATGATCCCCTAGACATTACGATGCGAGATTGGGGTCCCCGATGACCCTTCATGAAGCAGGCGCTCGGGGACCCGTTTTGCGAGAAAAGCAGTCGCCGCGCCCTCATCACTTCGTCGCGGACCCTCTGCCGGAAGATGCGCCTTTGGGATTCGCCGCCTTGAGGTATCGATAAAAATCGCTGTCCGTGGTGAGGATTGCTACGGAATTCTTGTTCGATCCCTCTCCGTAGACCTCCAATGTCCGCAGGAATGCGTAGAACTCGGGATTGCGGCTGTACGACTTGGCATAGATGCGCGTCGCCTCCGCATCGGCCTTGCCGCGGATTTCCTGCACCTGACGGTAGGCTGTGGAACGGATCCGGCGCAGTTCTTTTTCCATTGTTCCGATGATTTCCGCACTCTGTCCTTCTCCCTCCGACCGGAACTGCGCCGCGATGCGTTTCCGTTCGGATATCATCCGGGCATACACCTTTTCCCGGACGCTCTCCACATAATCGAGACGTTTGATGCGCACATCCACCAGCTCGATCCCATACTGAGGGATGATCCTTCGCGCCTCGGCGAGAATGGTGCGGGTGATCTCCTCCCGCCCACGGGTGATTTTTTTCTTGAGCTCCTTTTCCAGCTCCGCCGGAACTGCATGCAGGACTTCTTCCCCAGGAACTTTCCACGATGAACTGCGGACGAGATCTACCAGTTCACTGCTCGACACCTGGTCGCGCACCACGGAATCGATGATATCGTTCAACCGGGACTGAGCCCCCGCTTCACTGGCTACGTTTTCCATAAATTTTCTCGCATCGGCGATGCGCCAGCGCGCCGTGGTGTCCACCCAGATAAACTCCCGTCCTTTGGTCGGTATCTGATTGGGGTCCCCATCCCAGATAAGGAGGCGTTTCTCGAAACGCCTGACCTCTTGAATAAAGGGGATCTTGATATGCAGCCCCGCCTCGGTCACTGTTTCCCCGACGGGCCGGCCGAACTGGACGATAACCGCTTGCTGGCCCTCCTCCAATGTATACAAGGTGGAAGAGAGGCTCACGGCGATTGCCAATACCAGGATAAATATCACTTTTTGTTTTATGCTTTTCACTTTTTACCTCCTTCGACAGGCGGCGCGACAGGCGGCGTTGCCCCGGATTTCATGGGAAGCCAGGGTATCAGGGCTTTCTGGTCGCTGTCTACGATATAGAGATCTTTCAGTCCCGCCAGGAAGCCGCTCATGGATTCCAGGTACATACGCCGCCGCGTGACCTCCGGGGCGCCTTCATAGTCGGCCAGGATAGCCAAAAAGCGGTTGGCCTCTCCTTTGGCTCGGTTGATTCGCTCCAAGGCGTAACCTTCGGACTGGCTGATGCTCTGGGCCGCTTCACCGCCGGCCTTGGGGATTTCGCGGTTTGCCTGCTCCTGGGCCTGATTGATCGTCCGTTCCTTATCCTGGCGCGCCTCGTTGACCTCGTTAAAGGCCGGTTTCACGGTATCGGGAGGTGTGACGTCCTGGAGTTCGACGGTTACCAGACGCACCCCGGTTTTATATTCACTCAGGATCTTCTGAATCTCCTCTTTCGCCTCGCCGGCTACCTCCACCCGGGCGACGGTGAGCACGTCGCTGCCGAGCCGGTTGCCGACCACCCGGCGCATGACCGCTTCGGTGATGTCGCGGATTGTCTTTTGAGAGTCCCTCACATTAAACAGAAAGAGGATCGGATCTTCGATCCGGTACTGCATGATCCACTGGACATCGATCACATTGAGGTCTCCCGTCAACATGAGGGATTCGCTCTTAAAAGACTTGTTGTCGGGCGCATACTGCGTCCGCTGGCCCGTGGCGGAGGCCAGCGTCCGGAAGCCGAATTCTTCTTTGAGCACCCTGGCGGTGGGAAGCGTACGGACCGTTTCGATCCCGAAAGGCGCCTTAAAGTGCAAACCCGGCCCGGCCGTGCGGATGACCTTGCCGAATCGCTGAACTATTCCCGTCTCTTCCGGCTGGACCGTAAACCAGACGGTCCAGAGAGAAATCAATATCACCGCGACGGGGAGCAAAATAAGAATTGGTGAACCCTTGAAATTAAATGACTGCCATTGCCGTTGAATCTTCTGAATGATCTCGTCTAAAGACGGCGGCTGTCCGTACGGACCAAATCCTCCTTCCGGCGTCATAGCTTGCCTCCTTTCAACTCCAAAACTTATGTCTGTTTCCAAAGATGATTAACGCATAACAATTGATGGTTTACCCTTTTCTTGCCCATCAATTCCGGGATCAATCAGATCGTCGCTTAAGTATCGTTGAAGTTGCTGTGTAAGTAGGCAATCAGGGCTTCGCAACGGCTCAAATTCTTGTTCTTGTGATACTGGTGGGAAGTGAACTTACGTTCACGCTGTGTCTTATTAAAGATAACCGTGCCGTCGGCCGGGGAAAAAACACCTTGACTTTACCTCCCCAATCCCCCCCGATCGCCAATTTTCATGAGTCGCGCGCCCCACACCTCTTGGTATGGGGTTTATAGTGAATATTGAAGGAGGTTGTCTCCAAAGTCAAGATAAAATTTGAGAATTTTTCCAGGCCTCTGAAAGAGCGCATGGCTGACTCCGCCGCCCGATATTCCGAGGGGTCGAAGAAACAATTCGTTTCCCCCCTCTATTTTTTTCTTGACAAGGCGGCATCTATAGTTGTATGACGCAACCATGTCAACAAACCTCGATAAGAACTGCCGGGAAATAATGGGAGTCATCATGAACCTCT
>PNOO01000088.1 GCA_013824905.1 Syntrophus sp. (in: bacteria)
AAAAGACCTTGAAAAGATAACCGGCAAGCGGGTCGTCTCACCGGAAAATTACCTGAGCGAACCTGAGAGCAGGAAACGGCTGGAGAAAAAATGACGGAGCCCATTCTTCCGCCTTTGAAGCCGATTCCCATGAAGGACCGGATTTCCGTTATTTTCGTGGAAAAAGGAAACCTCGACGTTCTCGATGGGGCCTTTGTCGTGATCGACAAGAACGGTGTTCGCACCCACATCCCCGTGGGCGGCGTGGCCTGCTTGATGCTGGAGCCAGGGACGCGGGTGTCTCACATGGCCGTCATGCTGGCGGCGCGAGTCGGCTGCCTCCTAGTCTGGGTCGGCGACGGTGGTGTCCGGCTTTATGCCGCTGGCCAACCGGGCGGCGCCCGGGCGGATCGGCTTCTATTCCAGGCCAAACTCGCCCTGGATGACACGGCCCGCCTGAAGGTCGTCCGTAAAATGTATGCCCTGCGTTTTAAGGATGAGCCGCCGGAGCGGCGTAGCGTGGAGCAACTGCGAGGGATTGAAGGGGTGCGGGTCCGGAAAATGTATGAGTTGCTTGCCCGGCAGTACGGGGTAACGTGGAAAAGCCGCAACTACGATTACACCGAGTGGGAAAGCGGCGACATCCCCAACCGCTGCCTGAGTTCGGCAACCGCCTGCATCTACGGGATCTGCGAGGCGGCGATCCTGGCCGCGGGTTATGCTCCGGCAATCGGCTTTATTCATACGGGCAAGCCGCAATCTTTCGTCTACGACATTGCCGACATCTTCAAATTCGAGACGGTGGTGCCCGTGGCCTTCCGAATCGCGGCCAAATGTCCGAATCAACCGGAACGGGAGGTCCGACTGGCCTGCCGGGATTCCTTTCGGCAATCCAGGATTCTCCACCGGATCATTCCGACGATTGAGGAGGTCTTGACCGCCGGCGGTCTGGAAAGACCGAAACCTCATGAAGAGGCGGTTGAGATGGCCATTCCGAACAAGGAGGGCATTGGCGATGCTGGTCACCGTGGTTGAAAATGCGCCGCCGCGCCTGAGGGGCCGTCTGGCAATTTGGCTTCTGGAGGTCCGGGCCGGGGTTTATGTGGGCAAGGTATCCAGACGGGTGCGTGAGATGATCTGGGAACAGATTGAAAAGGGCATCGCAGAAGGCAACGCCGTCATGGCCTGGAGCACCAACACAGAGTCGGGATTCGACTTTATGACTTTGGGAGCCAATCGGCGTATTCCGGTGGAAATGGATGGCCTCAAACTGGTATCTTTTTTACCGGAGAACGACAATCAGAATGGGCTGAAATGTTGAAGTGGGCGTGCTTATTTTTGGTAGAATTTTGTTCTTTGAAAATTGAATAGGAATTCATAGGGATAGAAGAAGTGCGTTCCCCACAGGCGTGGGGATGAACCGGTATGATGCGCCACCGATCGCGGAAAGCCGACGCGTTCCCCACAGGCGTGGGGATGAACCGGAGGTCCCTGTCAAAATGCTGCCAAACCCACAGCGTTCCCCACAGGCGTGGGGATGAACCGGCTGGTGGCTGTCACGGGAGATAGGCGTGACAGCGTTCCCCACAGGCGTGGGGATGAACCGGGCTCCTGATCGCCATCCACAGCGTGTAGGCTGCGTTCCCCACAGGCGTGGGGATGAACCGAAATTTGTGCCTATGCTCGGAGATCATGGCAGGCGTTCCCCACAGGCGTGGGGATGAACCGGTGCAGCTCGACACCGCAAATTCGATATCAAAGCGTTCCCCACAGGCGTGGGGATGAACCGCCTTGATTTCTGCTGGCACGTTCCGGTCGATGGCGTTCCCCACAGGCGTGGGGATGAACCGTAGCCGCCAATAGAGTATGTATCAGCCCCCCAGCGTTCCCCACAGGCGTGGGGATGAACCGCACGGACCCCGACGTTTGGACGGAATATGAGAGCGTTCCCCACAGGCGTGGGGATGAACCGGGCATACACGGATGCCGAAAGGGAGGCCTGTTGCGTTCCCCACAGGCGTGGGGATGAACCGAGATCATGAGCATCCTATCCGGTTCTGGTTTGGCGTTCCCCACAGGCGTGGGGATGAACCGGCTGCCTGGAATCTCTACGGGCGCAGACCTTCGCGTTCCCCACAGGCGTGGGGATGAACCGAAGGTGAGTCGCGTAGGAGTGGCGCAGGGTATGCGTTCCCCACAGGCGTGGGGATGAACCGGCGCCTTCGGTAGGCTCCGGACCTTCAACCCAGCGTTCCCCACAGGCGTGGGGATGAACCGTATTTATTGTCGGTTACGTTGTACATGCTGGCGCGTTCCCCACAGGCGTGGGGATGAACCGAAGCCGGCGGAGATTTTCCGGTGCCAGAGGGCGCGTTCCCCACAGGCGTGGGGATGAACCGTTCAACCGGGTAGAAGGTGTGGATATTGTAACGCGTTCCCCACAGGCGTGGGGATGAACCGCGCATCCTGCGCCAACTGCTTCCGGAGTTTGGGCGTTCCCCACAGGCGTGGGGATGAACCGGCGGCTGACAACCCGCCTTCGGAAAAGGGGAGGCGTTCCCCACAGGCGTGGGGATGAACCGTAATACTCCTCCTTCGCGATCTTCTCGATCGTGCGTTCCCCACAGGCGTGGGGATGAACCGGGCGTCAACCTGGGTCTGTAGATCTGCGATACGCGTTCCCCACAGGCGTGGGGATGAACCGCGTCCCCAGGACCGTCAGCGACGAGCTGTCGAGCGTTCCCCACAGGCGTGGGGATGAACCGAAAATATCCCTGCCCGACTACCTCGGCCAGATGCGTTCCCCACAGGCGTGGGGATGAACCGGCCGGGTCCTGAAGGCCCGGATGAAATGATGGGCGTTCCCCACAGGCGTGGGGATGAACCGCCCCGCTCAATCGGCGTCATCTCCCGTGGTTCGCGTTCCCCACAGGCGTGGGGATGAACCGCGCGGCGTTCTTTTTTGCCCTCTGGCGCCGGGCGTTCCCCACAGGCGTGGGGATGAACCGAAGGGCTGGTTATCCAGCCGGCGGAGCGTGGCGCGTTCCCCACAGGCGTGGGGATGAACCGCCGGTCGCAGGCCTCAGCCAGATCCAGCGCCGGCGTTCCCCACAGGCGTGGGGATGAACCGCGTAACCAATCAAATCAACCGTTAACCTAAAAGCGTTCCCCACAGGCGTGGGGATGAACCGTGAAACCCTGGATTGTTCCAGTCCGGGTAGATGCGTTCCCCACAGGCGTGGGGATGAACCGCGGCCGTCGAGATTTCCCTTGACCGTGTCCGCGCGTTCCCCACAGGCGTGGGGATGAACCGTTGGGCGGCAGGATCAACCCCCAGTCGGTCACGCGTTCCCCACAGGCGTGGGGATGAACCGCGGAGGAGTCCGTGCGGGTTGTCCAGGCCAACGCGTTCCCCACAGGCGTGGGGATGAACCGACTCGAACTATGTGAACACCACCGAGGGAAAGGCGTTCCCCACAGGCGTGGGGATGAACCGGGCGAGGGTGGGATTTGACAGCGATAGAAAGTGCGTTCCCCACAGGCGTGGGGATGAACCGCTCCGGCGGGTCGATTCCCGTGATATTATAGTGCGTTCCCCACAGGCGTGGGGATGAACCGGATCGTGTACCTCTCCAGGTATGAGATCGTTGGCGTTCCCCACAGGCGTGGGGATGAACCGATCTGGATTATCACCGCAATCCGGATAAACATGCGTTCCCCACAGGCGTGGGGATGAACCGGGCAATGGAAATGTCTGAGAAAAAGGAACGGCGCGTTCCCCACAGGCGTGGGGATGAACCGGTATGATGCGCCACCGATCGCGGAAAGCCGACGCGTTCCCCACAGGCGTGGGGATGAACCGGCGACCAGCAACGCCGGATCTTCAGCAACGACGCGTTCCCCACAGGCGTGGGGATGAACCGGTCATTGCGGGCTTGGGGGCAAACCATGACCCGCGTTCCCCACAGGCGTGGGGATGAACCGCAAAAGCCGCGACCGGATGGAACAATTACGATGCGTTCCCCACAGGCGTGGGGATGAACCGGGCCATTGGGGCCGCCGACAGATTTGTTGGCAGCGTTCCCCACAGGCGTGGGGATGAACCGAGAATACCATTATCGTTAAATCATACTCCAATGCGTTCCCCACAGGCGTGGGGATGAACCGTGGTATGCGTGATCCGATTTCATAACGTGGTGCGTTCCCCACAGGCGTGGGGATGAACCGTCACACCTTCCTTATCCGCCCAATGGTTCACGGCGTTCCCCACAGGCGTGGGGATGAACCGATTTTACCCTCCCCCCTATCCTATTGAAATCAGCGTTCCCCACAGGCGTGGGGATGAACCGTGAGAGAGGCATTGAGTTTAAACCTCTCTGGAGCGTTCCCCACAGGCGTGGGGATGAACCGGATTGGTCTGGGTTACAGAGCAGAGAAAGGAAGCGTTCCCCACAGGCGTGGGGATGAACCGAAATCGAAGAAGGTTGCCGATAAAATTGCCGAGCGTTCCCCACAGGCGTGGGGATGAACCGGCAAAATGTGTCCCCGGAAAGCACGTTTGAAGGCGTTCCCCACAGGCGTGGGGATGAACCGGGAGAGTGTGAAAGGGTGATGACTTTACAGATGCGTTCCCCACAGGCGTGGGGATGAACCGGAGCTTAGGGCCATGGGAAACGAGGGGACGCGGCGTTCCCCACAGGCGTGGGGATGAACCGATATCCTATCTGATTTGGCCGCAATAACTGTTGCGTTCCCCACAGGCGTGGGGATGAACCGGCCGGTCAGGGTGGCCCGATAAACTACTGGCTGCGTTCCCCACAGGCGTGGGGATGAACCGTCATATCTGCAACGGTCGTCGGTGGTGAGGGGGCGTTCCCCACAGGCGTGGGGATGAACCGGTATCTTTGACCTCCTTGATCATATCCCCGATGCGTTCCCCACAGGCGTGGGGATGAACCTTCCTGACAACCATTTCGGGACGGTCCTGCTCCGCGTTCCCCACAGGCGTGGGGATGAACCGGGAGCCGCCGCCAGACGAGTACGACGACATACGCGTTCCCCACAGGCGTGGGGATGAACCGCGAAAACGCGAACCGTTACGGACCATCTAGATGCGTTCCCCACAGGCGTGGGGATGAACCGCTCTTCTGCTTCTTCGCCTCCTATCTGGGCTAGCGTTCCCCACAGGCGTGGGGATGAACCGATTGGGCTTTTCGACGAGAGTTTTTTTATGTAGCGTTCCCCACAGGCGTGGGGATGAACCAGGAGGACGATGACTCAGCTTGAACGCTACAATAGCGTTCCCCACAGGCGTGGGGATGAACCAGTCGCTTCCCTGAAACCGCTGCATCTGGACGTGCGTTCCCCACAGGCGTGGGGATGAACCGGCGTTTATGGATTCGGAGAGCGCCATGTTCAAGCGTTCCCCACAGGCGTGGGGATGAACCGGACGACGTCCTGACCGCCCTGAGCGGTAAACAGCGTTCCCCACAGGCGTGGGGATGAACCGTGGATACTGGTGGCCCGAGATGAATTCGAGAGGCGTTCCCCACAGGCGTGGGGATGAACCGTCTCAGGTGGACTGCGGACAACTCCTCTTCTAGCGTTCCCCACAGGCGTGGGGATGAACCGTTGGAACCGAAAGCCTTCCCCGCATTGTCGAAGCGTTCCCCACAGGCGTGGGGATGAACCGTCGATAATCACCTCCATTGCCGCCCGTGCGGAGCGTTCCCCACAGGCGTGGGGATGAACCGCTCGGTGACGAGCCGGTCGAGGTGGAGATGCAGCGTTCCCCACAGGCGTGGGGATGAACCGTGACCTTTTTGGACCGGATCTCCAACTCGAAAGCGTTCCCCACAGGCGTGGGGATGAACCGTTTCCATCCTGAAACTGTAGGGCGTGTTCTACGCGTTCCCCACAGGCGTGGGGATGAACCGTCGGAATCAATCAGGAAGGCGCTCCCCCATGGGCGTTCCCCACAGGCGTGGGGATGAACCGTGCGAGACATCATCGCAGAAATGGGGCAGGAAGCGTTCCCCACAGGCGTGGGGATGAACCGTCATTCAAGACAACCCCGAAGGCCGTGGGTGGGCGTTCCCCACAGGCGTGGGGATGAACCTCCTGATCTCGATACCACAATACTTCGGGTTCGCGTTCCCCACAGGCGTGGGGATGAACCGGTTGAGCAATGGAACTGACCCAAGACCAGAAAGCGTTCCCCACAGGCGTGGGGATGAACCGATTTTTACCGTGGTCTGCCCTGCCCCGGTCCGGCGTTCCCCACAGGCGTGGGGATGAACCGCTCTGCCAGACCTTCACGCACTCGTCAATTTTGCGTTCCCCACAGGCGTGGGGATGAACCGGAGGGAGTGATGCCGGGGATAATGGGGTTAGGGCGTTCCCCACAGGCGTGGGGATGAACCGAGCATCAGGACGAGGAACCCCACGACCATAAAGCGTTCCCCACAGGCGTGGGGATGAACCGCGCACATAAGATATCGGCTTTCTGATAAAACAGCGTTCCCCACAGGCGTGGGGATGAACCGCCTTCTCCGCCCCGCATAAAGGAGGGTATCGTGCGTTCCCCACAGGCGTGGGGATGAACCGGAACTTCTGACGGAAATATGATGGATTTATAAGCGTTCCCCACAGGCGTGGGGATGAACCGCGATTAGTCGAACGTGGAAAATTGGAAAACATGCGTTCCCCACAGGCGTGGGGATGAACCGGGGAAGCTCTCAAGGATCAAGTCGGGCACCTCGCGTTCCCCACAGGCGTGGGGATGAACCGCACTTGGTGGAAATTAGGGATGCCGGAATACAGCGTTCCCCACAGGCGTGGGGATGAACCGAATAAGAACACTGCTGCTTATCTTGAATTTCTGCGTTCCCCACAGGCGTGGGGATGAACCGAATATTGCACGCAGAATCAAGGGGATTGTGGAGCGTTCCCCACAGGCGTGGGGATGAACCGGGCAATACAAAATTACAACGGCCATAAGGGCAGCGTTCCCCACAGGCGTGGGGATGAACCGAGATTGATCGGATCAATGGCGTGGCATAGCCCGCGTTCCCCACAGGCGTGGGGATGAACCGTAGTTTAGCAAGGCACTGCCTGCCTATTAATGGCGTTCCCCACAGGCGTGGGGATGAACCGGTGGTCCGACAAGCTGGACTCCGCGCCGTTTTGCGTTCCCCACAGGCGTGGGGATGAACCGGCCTACAGCTCATCAGACCGCGAAAAACCGAGGCGTTCCCCACAGGCGTGGGGATGAACCGAGCGCGGTGCCGCATTAGGAGAGGCAGAACAAGCGTTCCCCACAGGCGTGGGGATGAACCGAGGTCTTTTTCTGCGAACGGCCCCTAGTCAGCGCGTTCCCCACAGGCGTGGGGATGAACCGCACGATGTTGTCGGCATCGCTACTTGGCATAAGCGTTCCCCACAGGCGTGGGGATGAACCGGGAAACTTTCAAGGATCAAGTCGGGCACCTCTGCGTTCCCCACAGGCGTGGGGATGAACCGACGACAGAGATTCTGTCGCAGGCCGCAGCAAAGCGTTCCCCACAGGCGTGGGGATGAACCGGCATACGAATCCGAATCCAGAGTTGCGCATAAGCGTTCCCCACAGGCGTGGGGATGAACCGCTTGACCGCCTTCTTTTCCTTCTTGGGGAGGGGCGTTCCCCACAGGCGTGGAGATGAACCGGCATTTATGAACGCCGCGGGGGCCGGTCCGGAGCGTTCCCCACAGGCGTGGGGATGAACCGAAGGCCGGGACGCCGCTCTATGGGTTTCACGCGCGTTCCCCACAGGCGTGGGGATGAACCGGCGGAGAAATACCGGCAGGGCGGCGGCGACAAGCGTTCCCCACACGCGTGGGGATGAACCAACTGTGTCGGGATAGGTCGCCCCCTGCGCGGGGGCGTGGATTGGAGCCTGTTGGAAATGCGGACGTGAAATGACTCCTATCAAAATTGAATCATACCATTTATACTGAGTGCGGTCTGGACAATATTTTTCTTTACGGCATCTTTCAGTTTATCGATTCATTATGATAAGGTAGAAAAAAGGGAGATGCCCACGGGTGTGGGGATGAACTGTCATCGAAATCATCAGTATCAGCAGGCAAGAGCTGGAAGAGCGCTATCTGCCGGCGGCAAAGCGTATTAAGGAAATCAAGTAATTATGTCTGACCAGATCCCTCTCTTTGAGGATGAATATATCTTGCTGAACGATGCCGTGGGAGCTCTGATAGAACTCAACCTTGACACGGCCTTAACTGCGTTTCAGCGCCACCGCGACCTGTACCGAGGCAACGGCGATGTAGACAGGATGGTGGCAATCGCCGCTTTTCTCCGGCAGGGATTGGCGGCCTGCCCGGAAAACGGTCCCGACAGACCCGGCAGCCTTTTCACCTTCTGGAACTCTTTCGAGAATTCTATGGAGGCAAGGCAGGCGGGATGTATGGACGTTATCTCCCGGATAAGAGTTTCCTTCTTCCGCCTCCTTGTCAAGGCCGTCGAAGAGGTCCCCCTCCCCGACTCCACCTATCTTTCACATCATATTCCCATCGGTTACGCCTATCTCCACACCGGCCAGTATGACCGGGCCATCCGCTCTTTACAGGCCTGCCTCGTCGCGACGCCGGACAACGCAGCCGTTTACGGATATCTCGGCGACGCCTATTTTCTCCGGGGAGAGACAGATGTAGCAAGGCAGGTTTATCTGGCGGCTTGTCTCATTGACCCCGAAACGGTCGACTGGGATCATCTCCAGGACGGCGCCCTGAGAAAATTGCTTGCGGAGCTGGCGGACGAAGAGGGGTGCGGAGAGGCGTTATCTCGGCAATGGCTCCCAAGCTATGCCTATGTCAGGGGGTTGTTCAAACAAAAGAAGATCCGCCTTAAAGATGAATTCGTTGCCTTTGTCGATGATTATCTTGAGCTGAAAAAGGCCTGTGCCAATCTCCCGTCGCCTGCACAAGCCGCCAGGCTCTTTCTGAAAGGCATCGTCCTTTGCGACAATGAACCCTTTCTTAGATTGATTAAGGGAATCGATTTCGCGGAGGTGCACCGGGAAATGAAAAAGGCAAATGCCCCGCTGTTTGCCGCGTATTTACGGAGCATCGAGCACAGAACTTAAGTCGAAATCATTGTGATCAATGAAGGAGAAGCCTCTCATGCGATATCTACCCGCTTGACGCTTCC
>PNOO01000089.1 GCA_013824905.1 Syntrophus sp. (in: bacteria)
AAGCGTACATTCAGTCCGGCACGCATCCTGCTCGATAACGGTATCCCCAAAGTCGTCGCCTTATCGAGTGAGTCTGTGCCCTTGACGGATCCGCGGGTGACGATCCTCATCCCCTCGATGGGACAGCTCGCGACGGATGCGTTTGCCTCGGTTCTGCGGGGATTGGGATTTCATGCGAAGGGGCACCGGGGAAATGACGAGGCCATCCTCAAACTCGGTCGGGCAAATACCTCCTGCAAGGAATGCCTGCCGCTGATCCTGACCGCGGGAACTCTGCTCAGCTATATCAAAAACGGCAAACGTCCGGACGAGATCCTGGTGTACTTCATGCCGACCGGCTCGGGTCCCTGCCGCTTCGGCCAGTACTCCGTTTACATGGAGGATCTGATCCGACGGCTGGAAATACCTGATGTCGCCCTGCTTTCGCTGTCCTCAGACAATTCCTATATAGGGATGGACAACCATTTCGATCGTTATGGCTGGTGGGCGGTGATTGTCTCCGACGTCATGGAGGACATCCGTTCGATGCTTCTGGCCGATAGCGTCGATCCCGTTGCCGCCGTGAGTGTTTACAATGAAGAATGGCGAAAAATCCTTCTGGCCCTGGAGAAGGTGAATTTTAAAATCCTGGCCGCCCAGCTCGCCGAGAGCGCTGAACGCCTCAGCACCGTAGCGCTCAAGCGCCCATCCCACACGGTTCCCATGATCACCTTGACCGGTGAGATCTTTGTTCGTCGTGACGCCCTCTCCCGTCAATATCTGACGGAGTCCCTTGCAGAACAGGGATTTGCCACCGCATGTGCACCGGTATCCGAGTGGATTCACTACTGCCATTATCTTACGGAGCGGGGGTTTAATCAGGACCATTTGACGGTGGCTCAGAGATTCCAGCTCAGAATCCGCCATCTGTTCCAGAGGCGCGATGAAAGCCGTATCAAGTCGATACTCTCCAAATCCGGGCTCGTTCAGGCCGAGGCGCTTGATATAGATAAAATCATTAAAAATGCTGCACCGTATATTTCACTGGATCTTCCCGGCGAGGCTATCCTCACCATTGGCGGCTCCCTTGGCGATGTGGCGACCCACTCTTGCGGGGTCATTTCCATCGGGCCATTCGGGTGCATGCCGAATCGAATTTCGGAGGCCATTCTCGGCGAGATCATGACGGCGCAAAGGAAACTGGCGACCGATCCGACAAACAAAAAACTGCAGGACATTCTGACCGAAGTCGACGAGTTGCCGTTTTTGGCGATAGAGAGCGACGGGTCGCCTTTTCCCCAGCTGATCAACGCCAAGCTTGAAACCTTTTTGCTCAGAGCGGATCGCTTCCATCGGCACATGATGGCGATCCGTGAGAGCGGCTGAAATAACAATTTATGTAGTTGATAGCATAATGAAAAAGGCATCCGCTTCCTGCAGTCATCGGTTGACGGATTCAGAATACTATGCAAAATGACAATACATAACGATTCAAAATTGTGGTGAGAAACGAACCTCGACCGGCAATGGCGGATCAAGCCAATGGTTAGAGAAAAGGAGGATGTCATGTCGAAAGTAGGTATTAGGTATCAGGTCCCGGTTTTTTTTATGGCAGCGATCTTGTTTGCCGGTTCGTCTGTTCTTGCAGCCCCGCCGGACAATTACACGGCGACGATGGTCTCTTCGGGAATGGAAATGCCCATGGCAAGAATGGGAGCCAGGAGCCGTGTGGAAAACCCGGGTATGAAGGACGTTGTGACGATCAGTCTTGGGGACATGAAAAAGACCATTATGATGAACAAAGTCACAAAGACCTACTACGAGCAGCCGATCCAGGACCGGGAGAATACCCCGAATGCATACGACCCTGACATGGTGCTCGAGAAAAAAAAGGTGGGCGCCGAGACGATTGACGGCCACCCATGCATCAAATACGATGCGGTCTTTTATCGGAAGAATACCCCTGAGGAAAAGTACAAAGCCACCCTCTGGGAGGCGCAGGATCTCAAAGATTTCAATATTCAAACCGAAATGACCCTCCCGCCGAACCCGAAGTATCCTGGGCCCGGGGGGAAGATGGTCATGAAATTCAAAGACATCAAGTTAGGTGCGGCTAAAGCCTCCCTGTTTGAGGTGCCTGGGGATTACACGAAAGTCAACAGCGTGCAGGAAGTCATGGGCTTGGGCAGCATGGAAAACATGGTTGAAATGATGAAGAAAGCGCCGAAGGGACAGAGGCCGCCCAGACCCTGACGCTTAAACGCCATCCACGCAACCGGCCTTGCGGTGATTGGCGCGGCGCCGACAATCCGCTGAAGCGGTTGTCACTGCACTTGCACTGCTTCGCAGATCAGCAGGTTCGTGCCTCCGCTTGGCTTCGCCGTTAGGAGGCAAACGGAGGGTGAGATGAACGAAGCCATTCAGCGCATGAATCTCGATGCGGAGTTCTACACTTCCGAGAAATGCTACATCATCGAACTGTCCAACACGCCGGATGATCCGGACGCATCGATCGCCCGGGCGCGCGTCGCGCCAGGGGTTACCACGCGATGGCATCGGCTGGTCAGGACAGCCGAACGTTACGTCATCCTCGAGGGGAGAGGCCGCTTGGAGGTCGGCAGCCTTTCTCCACAGGAAGTGGGCGTTGGCGACGTCGTGCTCATCCCCCCGTCTTGCCGTCAGCGGATAACCAACCTCGGCCCAGGGGATCTGATCTTCCTTGCCATCTGCACCCCCCGGTTCCGGTCCGAGGTATACGAAGACATCGATAACAATCCACTTCCACACGGGGGCAACGCCTGACCGGTCATTGCACCGGACCTGTGCAAGCGGGCTTTTCCCGTCCGCCCGGGCCGTTGAATTCACAAATTCGCCTTGTACGCAAACCCCAAGACAAAAGGGTGTATTTTGCGATGATTTAGTGTAATGTGCAGCCATGATAGGTCCGCCATCATGGAGGGTGACAAAATGGCAATGGCGGTAAGAGTATCCGATGCGAAGGAGGGGATTTGATGAAAGATACGAAGAATCAACTGGAAAATCTTCTGGCCTACTGGCTGAAACATAACCGGGAACACGGGGCGGAATTCCGCGAATGGGCCGATAAGATGACTACGGATCAAAAAGAGGTCGCCGGGCAGCTGCGGCAGGCGGCTGACAAGATGGCCGAGGTTGACGAGTTCATGAAAAAGGCTCAGAAGCTGTTGAAGTGACCCTGTTGCCCAACTTCAGTATTTACAGCTTGGACTTTAGCGTATTTATGGAGGGTCTATGTGTCTGGCTAAATTATACTCGCCCGGCGCCCAAAAGCCGGTGATGGAAAATGTGACCCAGATCACGATTGAAAACGGGAAAATCAGTGTAGAAACACTCTTCGGTGAAAAGCAGGTCTTTGAAGACAAAATTCAAATGATCAACTTTACGGAATCCAGGGTTCAACTGGTCAAGGCTGCCGTATAACCTAATCAAGTCGTTTGTTCCACCGCCATGGAATTACTATGGGGAGGACATCGTGATGACCTGCCCTCCCCATTTCTTAGGGATAGTGAAGCTTATTTTTTGAAAATTGTCTTATACTTTTCATCCATGGCCGCTGCCGTCTCTTTTGTATGGCAGTAAAGCATACACGAATTTGGCATCTTAGGCCTGCCGCTCTTTTCATCAACCCCGAACTGAATGGTTTTCGCCGGAGGAATCGCCTCAAAGGTATGATTGGGAACCGATCCGGCCGTTATGGTGTAGGGCAGGTGGCAGGACGAACAGGAGGCGACTTCGTAGCGATGACCGGAATGTTTTTTAGCATCAGCGACAATATTTTCATGGCATTTCCCGCACAAGGAACGCTCGTCCCCTTTTAATTGGCCCGACCGGTAAGAGAGACTTCCCTTATGGGGGTCATGGCAGGTCACGCAACTGAGATCCGGTACGCCGTTATGACGGCTCTTGATCCATTCGAGATACTGCTGACGGTGGCGGTTGGCGTTCTTCTGATCCGGGAAGAAGGAGCCTGCCGCGGTATAAGGCTCCAGATTCAAGTCTTTCATCAAGGTGTCGGGCTTATTGAGTTCGTAATTTACCGGATAGTTGAACTTGCTTAGGTCCCCCTTCATCCGCGCCCGGATGTGGCAGCGGCCGCAGTTCTCGGTGTTCTTGTCGATGACAGCCTTCACTTTTTTCGGGCTTTTGGCATGGTCGGCCGAGGGGCCGTGACAGGCCTCGCACCCGATGTTGAACTCGACAAAAGTCCGTTCCTTATAATTCGTTCCGGTAGCGTGGCAATAGCCGCATTCGTTAAACCAATCAAGGCGTTCTAGACCCCCCTCCTTGTTCTTGCGAATAGAAAAATGCTTCCTGGGTCGTGTATATTCATACTCCCCGGAAATGATGTTGCCTTTTTCATCCCAGAAGGCATAGCGTTCTTCCTTGTACCAGCCGCCGATGACATAGGCCCAGTCATACTGATCGGCTTTGGGAGCGCCCTCCATTTTGAGATCGGCTTTGACGTTCTTGAAATCACCCTTGGCTATCGGCCGGACCATCCAGGCATGAATGGTATTCTTCCAGTCATCGTATTTTGCCTTGTGGCAACCCTTGCATGTCTCCGACCCTGCATAGGCTTTGCCCGTGATCGGATCTTTGGACGGACCGGGCGCCATCTTTGCGGAAGCGGCATAAGCAAAGGTTACAAAGAAAATAGCCACGAGAACCAGAAAAAACGTCATCTTTCTTTTCATTTCATTACTCCTTCCCTTGTATGCGCTCCACTTCGCAGTGGAGTGCGAGAAAAAACCGTAAAGAAATTCACCTTTATTGATATCAACACCGTGCATATTGTTTTATTTGTCGGTAGTAATTTATGCCTGAATGAGAAGATGACACAAGAGAAAACTTATTCACCGATTTACATATCATGTGAACAGTTCTTCACAGGCGGTGTATCCAGAATGATCGGACAGGAAACGTCAGTTCATGCAACATGCTAAAAGATTATCCCTTGTTACAGGGGAAGGTAATTTTCCAGCATCCGGAGACAGTCAATCGTCTTGGTCCCTTCTTTGGAGAGGGAATAAGATTTTTCATTATCCTGCTGAACAATCCCGGCTTCCTTTAGCAGCTTTAAATGAAATATCACTTTCGTGTGGTCATCGATCCCCAACTCACGGGTAATTTCCATGAGACGCATATTCTCTCGGGTGTTCAGGAATTTGATTATATTTCTCCGGATGGGGTTGGCCAGAGAGCTCAGTGTACGATCTAAGTCCAGATTATTCACGCACACTTCGAATCTCGCTTCCTCAAGCACGCGCCGTAGGGTCGTCAGAAGGGCCTCGATCTTAAATGGTTTGGCAATGTAATCGCTCGCCCCCTTTTTTATCGCATCAACCGCGTTCTCGACAGTGGCGAAGGCGGTTATCATGATCACCTTTGCTTTCGGTCGCAGTCTTCTCAGGGTAAGGAGCGAGTCGATGCCGTTCATTTTCGGCATCATAAAATCAAGGAGAATGATGTCAAACTCCTCTGCTTCACTCCTTGCAATTGCCTCTTGGGCCGACGCCGCGCTCTCGGTCTGATACCCCGCTCCCGTCAATACCTCGGTGAGATTCAACCTGAATTCTGCGTCATCGTCCACAATCAGTATCTTTTTCATATTGCTCCCTGGTTGGAATTTTGATGGTTGCTGTTGTGCCCCTGCCGACGATGCTGGAAAGTTCTATATGACCATGATGCTGCTTGATGATGCCATAACACATGGAGAGCCCCAGTCCGGTCCCCGACCCTATTTCCTTGGTCGTGAAAAAAGGATCGAATACCCGTGACAGGTTCTCGTCGGCAATCCCCATACCCGTATCCGTTACACGGACTTCGATCAAGCTGCTTTTCTGTGACGAGGAGATGAAAATCCTGCCGCCATCCGGCATGGCCTCCAGGGAATTTGACAAAATATTGATAAACACCTGTTCAAGCTTTCCACTGTCACCCATAACCTCCGGCACCGGAACCAAGTCCTGTTGTAGGGTGATGTTTTTTAATTTGTATCCCAGGAGCGTAAGCGAACTGCTTATGATGCTGTTGATATTCAAAGGAACAAATTCTGCTTCTCGCTGGCGGGAAAACTGGAGAAGTTCCTGAGCAATTGCTGATGCCCGGTCTATATTTCTTTCAACGGCGTCGAGTTTTTCAATAGCGTCGCGTTGTTCGCTGTTACTTTTCAATCTGGTTTTGAGTGTCTGGATGGCCAAAGAGGCATTCGTCAGCGGATTATTGATCTCGTGCGCTATGCCGGCTGCAAGCTGTCCGAGCGAGGAAAGCTTTTCAGTCTGGACGAGGAGTCTTGTCTGTTGCTCTATTTTCCGTCTGGTTTCGATGTCAAAAATATTCAGTGCTTTGATAATGAAGTATGAAAAAAGAACGACCGCTACTCCCCGAAGGAATTCCACGGGCACGTGAATGGTGGTTAAAAGCGTGCGAAGGTCAATAATGCCCGCTAACAATCCATAAAAAAGAATTGCAATGCCCGAGAAAAGGAAGTTCCTCGAAACGGGTCCGCTCATGTTTTTTATTTCGTATGAGTACGTGATGAGTCCATAGCCGGTTACGAGCCCTCCTGTGAGCCCGAGTGTGTATCGTACGCCGACTTCCGCGCGCCATAAGAACAGCAGATCGATAAGTGGTCCCTGCTTCCATAGAACGACGGCCCACAGGAGGACCAGCAGAAAGGGAATCCCCTTGATCCACTTCATTGGCTTTTTATCAAGGGCGCTTATCAGCGAAAGGCCAAACTGCAAAAGAAAGAAAAAAGAGAGGATGATCGTAGCGAGCAATATCCGCTTGATCAGGAAGATTTCCTGCCGCGTCATCTGTTCCCCCTGGATCAATGGGAGGAGTTGAAGCCATTCATGCAAGCCGTGGATAAATCCGAACATTCCCAGCATCCACAGGCTGTTGGAGAGTTTCAAGTCGCTCGCCTTCAGCTCTTTTACCGAAATGGAAATGCCCAGAAAAAGGAAAGCGGCGCCGTAAAAAAAATAGATCGGGTAAATAAAGGGAATGTTCGAGAATAGGTTATAAAGAGATATAAAAGTCGTCATACGCCTCAGCATTCATAACAATCAATCCCGGTCTTCGCAACATACCGGGGGGCAAAAGGCCGGTGGATCATTGCCGCCGAATGGATGAAGAAGATGAAGATCACTGGTGACAGCGGGAACAATTTTGGGGGTCCTGCACGTCAAAGGATACCCGCCCACTATGGCATCTGCCGCAGAATTCTCCTTTGGTGATCTTCCCCATGTCCATCTTGTATGACCCCTGGGCCATCTGGAAAAACTGGTAATGACAGCCGCTGCACTTGAGCCCCTGTTCCTTCAAGTGTTTATTATGGCTGAAGACGACCGGTGGAGCATTTTGGGGCGTAAAGGTCAAATCACCGCCGCCGGCCGGCTGAGCAAGAGCGACGAGAGGAATCGATAGACATCCGCTGATCATGGCCATAACGAACATCTTTTTCATGTAGTTTTATTCCATTAACTTTAAGTATTTAACTTAGCACAGATTATAATAGCTAATCCCGAGATGTCAAAGCATTTTGTAATTTCTGAAAACATCATAAGGATTTTCTCCACGAACATTAACCCTTGCAATCTCTGCGATAAAATATCAGCGTCCGCTTAGAGAGATTACTGCGGAAATCCTATCAAAGATAGCGGAAATCCTATCAAAGATAACAGATTGAAATCTTGAGTCTTAAACGATGTTAACGATTTGTGGAGGAAGTACACATCAACCAGGTGAACCACTTTTTCATCGTGCGATCCTGAGGAAGAGCCCCGATGACTATAGATCACCGGGGCTTTCTCTTTCAGGCACGGAAGGGTGAGTGGAGCCCTGTTTTTCAGTATTCGATCCCGGCTCGCTCCTTGACGCCGGTGTTGTAGTGGTGGCGGACCTCCCGGATCTCGCTCACTGTGTCGCCGAGGGCGATGACCTCCGGCGGGGCGTAGCGGCCGGTGAGGATAAGGTCGACTGGGGCGGGTTTACTCTTGATGAGATTGAGCACATCGTTGAGAGGGATCAGCTGGAAATCGGCCGCTACGTTGATCTCGTCCAGGATGACCATGTCGTAATCGCCGGAGGTGATCGCCTTACGGGCGAGGGTGAGGCCCTGGCGGGCGAGTTCGATGTCGAGCGGCGCCGGGTTTTCCCTCATGACGAAGCTGTCAAGGCCGGCCAGGTGAATGGTGAGGTTCGGCAGGTACTTTTCCCCGGCGAGAAACTCCCCGTATTTGCGTCCCTTCATGAACTGGATGACGCAGACCCGGTAGCCCTGGCCTATGGCACGCAGCGCCTGGCCGAAGGCTGCGGTTGTCTTCCCCTTCCCGTTTCCCGTGTAGATCTGGACGATCCCCTTCCGGTACTTTTCCAGGATGTCCTCCCTCGCCTCGGCAACCAATTCCATATCCATGACTCCCCTCAAAAATAGGGACAGCGCCCAATTATTTCAATTAGCCCCCAAATATCCTAATTTTATGGAGACCATTACATTAAAGTGTTTCGCGTTGACGAAGCAATATTGGGGACCGGGGCTTCGTGAGAGACTCATGGGATAATTGGGCGCCGTCCCTATTTTTTATTTTTTATTTCAGGTAGCGGCGGGCGACCTCCTCGGCGAGCGTGTAAGGGTCCGACTCCTTCCGGAGGAGACGCTGGGCGATGTCGTCCATCTCCCCGCTTTCCATGAGGCCCTTCAGGATCGGCTCCAGTATGGCATCGCGGAGGGCCTCGTGGATTTCGACCATCGTCTTTCGCCGCATCCGATCGCCCAAAAGGCCGGTTTCCATCAGCCGCCGGTGGTGGTCTCCGATGGCGGCGGCCAGTTCTTCCAGGCTTTTCCCGAAGGGGCCGGAGTCGAAGACGTTCCCGATCCGGATGATCGGGGGTTGCCAGCCGCCGGGGAATTCGGGGACCATGTTGAGCATGGCGGTCAGTTCGCTCATGAGCTGTGCAGTCCCGTCGCGGTCCGCCTTATTGATCACGAAGATGTCGGCGATCTCCATGATTCCCGCCTTGATCGCCTGAATCTCGTCGCCCATTCCCGGAACGAGGACGACGACGACCGTATGGGAGTGGTTGATGATC
>PNOO01000090.1 GCA_013824905.1 Syntrophus sp. (in: bacteria)
TACTGCGACTTCGTCCAACAGGAGTCGGCAACGACTGAAAACGGCCGTCTCCGGCCCGACATGATCATCCGGCTCCCCAATGAGAAGAACATCGTCATCGACGCCAAGGCCCCGCTCCAGGCCTATCTGGATTCACTGGAGGCGCCCGATGAGGCGACGCGGACGGCAAAGCTCAAGGACCACGCCCGACAGATCCGCGTCCATCTGCAGGCCCTCGGGGCGAAGGCCTACTGGGAGCAGTTCAAGCCGGCGCCGGAGTTTGCCGTTCTGTTCCTCCCCGGCGAGACCTTCTTCAGCGCCGCCCTGGAGCAGGACCCCGCCCTGATCGAGTACGGCGTCGACCAGCGGGTGATCCTGGCGACCCCGACGACGCTCATCGCCCTGCTCCGGGCCGTCGCTTACGGCTGGCGACAGGAAAAGATCGCCGAGAACGCCGAGGAGATCAGCCGCCTGGGCCGGATGCTCTATGAGCGCATCTCGACGATGACCGGCCACCTCACGGCTCTGGGAAAGAACCTGGACAGCGCCGTGGAGGCCTACAACCGGACCGTCGGCTCCTTCGAGAGCCGCGTCCTGGTGACAGCCCGCAAATTCAAAGAATTGGGCGCCTCAACCGACGGGGAGATCGATCCCCTGGAGGGGGTGGAGAAGACCGCCCGGCCGCTCCTTCCCGAGACGACCAATGGTCACTCAGCGGAAGCGCAGGAAGAAAGCCAGCCTTCGGGCGGTCAAGGCGACGGATCCGCTGCCGCAAAATCCGACCCTTAACAAGCGAAAGGAGTATACAGCTGAGCCGTTGTGTCGGGCATTTGCGACGAGGGAAAAGAAGGGAAGAAAAAGAAACGTCCGCTACAGGAACAATCTTTTTTGTAGCGGACGTTATTCTGTCAGAATCGGATTCTGTTAGTACCTGCCGCGTCCGCCGCCGCCACCAGCACCAGCACCACCGCGTCCGCCTCTGAAGCCTCCGCCTCCGCCGGGACCTCGGCCCCCGCCATCCCGACGCGGACCACTCGACTCCGTCTTCGGCCGGGCTTCATTCACGGTGATCGTCTTGCCGTCAAGGTCGCCACCGTTGAACTTCTTGATCGCCTCCTGGGCGCCCTCTTCCGTCTCCATCTCGACGAAGCCGAAACCCCGTGATACTCCGGAAAATTTATCCTTGATGACCGACACCGATGCGACCGCTCCCGCCTCGGAGAAATTGTTCCTCAGGTCGTCTTCCGTTACCTTCTGCGACAGGTTTCCCACATACAGATTTTTGTTCATAACTCGCCTCCTTATTGTTTACGAAATGCCCTTCCATCCTTTTTTGGCGAGAAAAAGAGATGGTTCAAGGTAATATTCATGCCGCACAGCGCCCTGTAGGAACATGAAGGTTTGCCAAAGAAAAAACCGCCTGGACTCTGAAGAGTCTGGCGGTTCACCCACGCTTCAAAATGTCTTATGTCTCGCTTTTGCCGGCCGACCCCTGGACGTCCGCCTCGCATCCCCCCGGCTTTCGCACATGTTTACGCTGAACGGTAAGGGAAGTCAAGGCATTTCTCCCGACACAACAAAAAATAAATCCTTGACTTTCAATTAATGAAGCGTAAAATACATCCAACAATAAGTTTGGATGAAGACATTATGATAAATGAAGGTGGCCGCCAAGCTTTTTGCGAATTTTGGCGGCCTTTTTACCTTCTGTCATTATGCGAATCCGACTTAAGAGATTTTTTTTAAAAAAGGAGGATGCAAGCGATGCCAGAAGGTAAAGTAAAGTGGTTTAATGAGCAAAAAGGTTTCGGGTTCATCGAAAAGGACGAAGGCGGCGACGTGTTCGTTCATCACAGCGCCATTCAAGCGGTTGGCTTCAAAACACTGGCTGAGGGTCAGCGTGTAAGTTTCGAAGTCAAGCAGGGTCCGAAAGGTCCGGCAGCGGAAAACGTAAAGCCCCTATAAACGTATTTGTTAACCGCTGAAAGAGGCATCCCAGTCGACGGAAACATCGAGGGATGCCTCTTTTTCCAATATATTTCCTGCCAGTTAGGTTTCAACCCAGTTTCGGGCGCGATCCAATGCCCGCTTCCATCCCTGTGTCAGCCGTTCGACATGGTCCCGGTCCATATTCGGCAGGAATCTCCTCTCCGCGGGTATCCCGCCTCCGATCTCTCCGATATTTTTCCATACGCCTACGGCCAGACCGGCAAAATAAGCGGCGCCCAGGGCCGTCGTCTCCCTAACGAACGGCCGCACTACCGGAATACCGAGGATGTCCGCCTGGAACTGCATCAGTGTGTCATTCACGGTGGCGCCTCCGTCGACGCGCAATTCCCCGATGCCGATCCCGGAATCGGCCTGCATGCACCCCAGCAAATCGGCCGACTGATAAGCAATGCTCTCCAATGCCGCGCGGGCGATATGGGCAGCCTTTGTCCCCCGTGTAATACCTGCGACGGTTCCCCGGGCGTAGGGATCCCAGTGGGGTGCACCCAGGCCGGAAAAGGCGGGCACCAGGTAGACGCCATCGGTGTCCTTCACCTGACAGGCCAGTGATTCCACATCGGCGGAAGAACTGATGATTCCCAACCCGTCCCGAAGCCACTGCACCACTGCGCCCCCGATAAACACGCTTCCCTCGAGTGCATAGTCCGTCCTCTTTCCGATCTTCCAGGCCACAGTGGTGATCAGGTTATTGGCCGACACAATGGGGATCTCTCCGGTATTCATCAGCATGAAACATCCCGTGCCATAGGTATTTTTCACCATGCCCCGCCTGGTGCACCGCTGTCCGAAGAGTGCCGCCTGCTGGTCGCCGGCGGCGCCGCCGATGGGAATTCCCGCCGGAAAGGCCTGGGTATGCGTTTCTCCGTAGACCTCACTGGAGGCGCGGATCTCGGGCAGTATCGCCCGGGGAACATTCAGGATCTGCAGCAGTTCATCATCCCAGTCACCTGTATGGATGTTGCAGAGCATCGTCCGGGAGGCATTGGAGCAATCGGTCACGTGCCTCGCTCCACCGGTGAGATTCCAGATCAGCCACGTGTCGACCGTACCGAAGGCCAGTCGTCCCTCTTCCGCCATCCTTCGGGCGTCGGGACAATGATCGAGGATCCAGGCGACCTTGGTCCCTGAAAAATAGGCATCCGGGATAAGGCCCGTCTTCTCACGGATCAGCGGCCCCAGACCTTCCGCCTTGAGCCGGTCGCAGACGGCGGCCGTCCGCCGGTCCTGCCAGACAATGGCGTTATAGATCGGCCGGCCCGTATCGCGTTCCCAGACCACTGTCGTTTCCCGTTGATTCGTGATGCCGAGCGCTGCAATGTCTCCGCCGCCCAGACCGATATTTTTCAAAGCCAGCAGGGCCACGTCGGCCTGGGATTCCCATATCTCGCAGGGGTCGTGCTCTACCCAGCCCGGATGAGGGAAAATCTGGTTGACTTCCCTCTGGGCCGAAGCGACGGGCCGGCCGGCAGCATCAAAAACAATTGCCCGGGAACTGGTTGTCCCCTGATCCAGGGCCAAGAGAAAGGCCATGTGAACCTCCTGGAGAAACCTCTCCCGATCAGGGCAAAGCGACAATGCCGCAACGATGATCGGGGTGGGTGCACCCGCAATGAGTTCGTACCATAGACGGACCATCTTGTCTAAAGGATTTCTTCAAAATGGATTTTCCGGGAAATAGTTGCTGATTATGGAAATAACAGGTATGTATAATTTAGAATACATTCAACAATCCAAGGAGGCATCAGATGACCGCAAAGCAATGGGATAGGCCGCCGGAGATGCAGATCGATCCGGAAAAGGTGTATCTTGTCACGATGGAAACGACAAGGGGCGCCATCGAGTTGGAACTCGACCCGAGACATGCGCCCAAGACCGTCAATAATTTCGTATTCCTGGCAGGCGAGGGTTTCTATGACGGCGTTATCTTCCACCGGGTGATCGACGATTTCATGATCCAGGGAGGCGATCCGACCGGTACGGGTCGGGGCGGACCCGGATATCGGTTTGCCGACGAACTCAAGGGAAACCCGCTGATCCACGCCGCAAAAGTGATTTCGATGGCAAATTCCGGACCGGACACCAACGGAAGCCAGTTTTTCATCACCCACTCACCGCAGCCGCACCTGAACGGAAAGCACACGGTCTTCGGGAAAGTGGTCAGAGGGCAGGAGGTCGTGGATGAGATCCGGCAGGGCGACCAGATAGTGCGGATGTCGGCGGGCGGGATGTAAGGGACCGTCTTGGGGGTGCCGCAGTAAAAAACGACCCTCTGGCATGCAGGTCCTGATTGGGATTGACGGAGATCACGTGTGAAAGCGATGATTCTACAGGGCGTTTCCCGCTTTGCTGAGAATCCTGCGCCGCTTGTTTTGGCGGAGATGCCGGGACCGACGCCGGGCGAAGGTGAGATCCTGATTGCCGTCTCCGCTTGCGGCGTCTGCCATACGGAGTTGGATGAGATAGAGGGGCGCACGCCGCCGCCGGCATTCCCTGTCATTTTGGGACATCAGGTCGTGGGAAGGGTTGCCGCCCTGGGGCCTGGCGCACGGCGGTTCCGGATCGACGATCGCGTGGGGGTCGGCTGGATCCATTCGGCATGCGGGATCTGCGACGCCTGCCGAGCCGGAAATGAGAATGTCTGCGAACGGTTCAGGGCGACGGGTCGCGATGTCAATGGAGGCTACGCGGAGTTCATGACAGTCCCGGAAGCCTTCGCTTACGCCATCCCCGGGATCTTCTCCGATGCGGAGGCGGCCCCGCTCCTTTGCGCGGGGGCGATCGGCTACCGGGCGCTCCGACTCGCCGGTCTCAGGGATGGACAGTCACTCGGCCTCACCGGTTTCGGCGCCTCGGCGCATCTCGTCCTCCAGATGGTCCGACACCGATTTCCTCGGACAAAGGTCTTCGTCTTCGCCCGGAACGAGCGGGAACGGGCCTTTGCTCTCGAACTGGGCGCCGTCTGGGCCGGAGCGATAGAGGAGGCGCCTCCGGTGAAGCTCCATGCCGTCATTGATACAACACCGGCCTGGAAGCCGGTCGTGGAAGCGCTGAAACATCTTTCCCCCGGGGGACGACTCGTCATCAATGCGATCCGGAAAGAGGAGCGCGACAAGGCAGAACTCCTTCGGCTGGACTATCCCGCGCACCTCTGGCTGGAAAAGGAGATCAAAAGCGTGGCCAATGTCGCCCGTCGCGACATCTCCGAATTCCTCGCCCTGGCGGCTCAGATCCGCCTCCGGCCCGAGGTGCAGGAGTATCCCCTGACGGATGCCAACCGGGCCCTCGCCGAACTCAAGGAAGGCAAGATCCGCGGGGCGAAGGTCCTCCGTGCGGCATGATCGGAAAAACCTATTGACGCCACAAACCTTTTTCCGCTATGCGAAGCGGGTATAAAACCAACGCGCTCCCTTCTACCCGGGGAAACGCAAAAGGGAGGGTATCCAGCCATTGAATCTGCGCACTATTTTCGGGGGGATGATACCCCTGTTCATCGTGGGGCATTTCAGCCACCATGTCCTCACCTCGATCACGGTACCCCTTATCCCCTTTATCCGCAGCGCCTTCGACCTGGATTACACCCAGTCGGGACTCGTCATCTCGGCCTTCACGCTCGCCTGCGGGATCGGTCAGCTGCCGGCCGGCTGGCTCGCCGACCGGGTCGAGCCCCGCAAGCTTTTGACTGTCGGCATCTCCGGTGTCGCACTGGCCGGCATCCTGGTTGGTCTGTCCCAGACCTACGTTCTGATGCTGGTCTTTCTCGTCCTGATGGGGATCTTGTCCGGCGGCTACCACCCGACGGCTCCGCCGCTGATCTCCGCATTGGCCAAACCGGAGCACCTGGGAAAGGCGCTCGGTCTGCACAATATCGGCGGCGGCGCCAGCCATTTTCTGACGCCACTGATCGCCGTCGCCGTCGCCAATGCCTGGGGATGGAGGAGCGCCTACCTCGCGATGGCGATCCCGACCGCCGCCTTCGGGATCTTCTTTTACCTCCGCCTCGGCCTTCTCAACGCCCGGGAAAAGGCAACTCAGAGCAGTGCGGAGAAGAAGGGAGGGCATATCGCGTCCCGACCGGAAAACATGAGCCGCATCGTCATCTTCCTGATCTTCTCGACCTTCACTGCGGCGATCATCATTTCCGTGGTCTCGTTTATCCCGCTGCTTTTGGTTGATCATTTCCATGTGAGCAAAAGGACGGCCGCCTCTCTCCTCTCCGTGATCTACGTCGCAGTCTTCTGGGCAAGTCCGCTGGGCGGTTATCTCGCCGATCGCGTGGGAAGCGTCCGTGTGGCCTTGGCGGTCTGTTTCATCGCCGGCCCCGTCATCATTCTATTCACGGTTTTCCCTTACGGATTCGGGATCTTTGCGCTGCTCATCCTCCTGGGTACGGTCATTTTCGCCCGGATGTCCGCTTCGGAAACGTTTATCGTCAGCAATACACCGCCGGGCATCCGTTCAACCGTCTTGGGCATTTACTTCTTCACAGGGATGGAGGGGGGAGGGATACTGACGCCTGTTCTGGGCTATGGGATCGACCGTTTGGGTTTTCAGACGACCTTTACGATCGCCGGCGGCGCCGTCTTTATAGTGACGCTGATCTGCGCATTTTTACTCTGGGAGAAAGGAGAAAAGAATGATTAAACATGTGGTTCTGGCAAAGTTTAAACCGGAGGTGACGGCGGAGGAGATCACCGGACTCAGGAAGTCGCTTGCCGCCCTTCCCGGAATGATTCCGGAGATCAAGGGGTACGACTTCGGCGAGGATCTGCGTGCGGAGAAGTCCTATGATTTTGCGTTGGTGTCGATGTTCGAGAATACCGAGGCGCTGAGGCGCTATCTGATGCAACCCGATCACGTCATCGTCGGAAAATTGATCCGGAGCCTTTGCACAAGCCTCCAAATCGTGGATTTCGAATACTGAGGATTAAAGACCTCGTAAAAAAGTCTTTAAAGCCACGAAAATGGGACGGCTTCGTAAAAAGGCCGCAGGCAAGGCGCGCGAATCCTGAGGAATGAGGCGTACTTTTGCGTACGCCGCAATGACGAGGGATGAAGCGCAACGCAGCATCCGGACTTTTTGCGAAGCCGTGAGGATTAAAGGGATAACTGCGACGCCAGGCAGGTCACTCCACGCGGATGATCCCCTTTGGCGCTGAGGTGACCTCACCGACAATCGCCGCTTCATCGATCCCCGCCGCATGCATCCTGCGCAGGAGCTCCACCGAAGCGTCGGGCGGCAGGGCGATGAGAAGCCCTCCGGCGGTCTGTGGATCAAAGAGGATGTCGATAAGCCAGTCGGGACAGTCGGGACCGACATCGATCTGTTTTTCTCGGAATTTACGGTTCCGGATCAGCCCTCCGGGCACCACCCCTTCCTCGACAAACGGCCGGATCCCCGGGAAATAAGGCACTTCTGTGGCCCGGATCCGCATGCCGATCCCGCTTCCTTCGGCCATTTCCAGGGCATGGCCAAGGAAACCGAAGCCGGTGACGTCCGTGCAGGCATGGATCTCCGCCATCTCCGCCATCAATTCCGCAGCTTTCCTGTTCAAGGTCGTCATACAGGCGACCGAGCGGGCAACCAGTGCTGCATCGGCGAGGCCTCCCTTGAGGGCCGTGCTGACGATCCCCGTTCCGAGCGGTTTGGTCAGGATCAAATGATCCCCGGCTTTAGCCCCGTTGTTAAACAGGACCCTATCGGGGTGTATGACGCCGGTTACGGACAGACCGTATTTGGGTTCATTGTCCTCCACACTGTGCCCCCCGATCAAAAGGACGCCCGCCTCCCGCATCTGGTCGAGACCGCCACGGAGAATCTCTCGGAGGATTTTTACATCCATCGTCCGGATCGGAAAGCAGACGATGTTCATTGCGGTCACCGGTCTGCCTCCCATCGCATAGATGTCGCTGAGCGCATTGGTAACGGCAATCCGGCCGAATGTGTAAGGGTCGTCGACGATCGGGGTGAAGAAATCGACGGTCTGGATAATGGCTAGATCGTCACGGAGTCGATAGACTCCGGCATCTTCCGCATGCTCCATCCCCACGATAAGATTCGGATCGGTGATGAGCGGCAGATCTTTAAGCGCTTCGTGCAGGTCGCCCGGACCTATCTTACAGGCTCACCCCGCCCCTTGGACCGTTTCGGTCAAACGTACTTTTGTCTCTTCATTCATTGCTGATCTCCTTAAGCACCCCTCCCCAACGGAGGGAACATCCTATCGGACTCTCTTTTCATATCAAAGATCGATGCCAATTGCGAGGTAAAAATAGAGAGTTATCGGAACTCATGAATGGATCTGATCGCCCCGGATGCTCACTCCCGGTTGCTTATCCGTATCGATTATGGTATGCACACCTCCGAGGTAAACTACATGTCGCAAAGATTGAGATATTACAGCACCAACCGTCACCTGGATCAGGTCCCCGGCATTACTCCGTTCAAAGAGACGGTTTCTTTTAGAGAGGCCCTTCTGATGGGACAGGCCCCGGATGAAGGATTATTCATGCCCGAGCAGATCCCGGTCCTGCCTGTCGAGAGATTCAAAGCCCTTAAAGGGGAGCCTTATACCGAAGCGGCAATGCTCGTGGCGGAAGCCTTCCTTATGGATGAGCTTCCCGCCGATTCGCTGCGGAAGATCGTCGATGAGGCTTACGACTTTCCCGTGCCGCTGGAGAATGTTTTTGCCCGTAAATACATTCTGCGCCTCGATCAGGGACCGACGGCATCCTTCAAGGATTTTGCCGCCCGGATGATGGCCCGCCTCATGAGCGCCTTCCGCGACCCGGGAAAGCGCCTGAACGTCCTCGTCGCCACGTCGGGGGACACAGGCAGCGCCGTGGGAGACGCCTTCCGGGGGGTGGAGGGGATCGGCGTGACGATCCTCTATCCGCGGGACGAAGTGAGCGGCCGGCAAAAGAAACAGCTTGATACGATCGGTCTGAACGTTCAGGCCGTCTCCGTAGATGGAAAATTCGACGACTGCCAGAACCTCGTCAAACAGGCCTTCTCCGACCCTACCTTTGCAGACTTTAACCTGACCTCGGCAAACTCCATCAATTTCGGGCGCAT
>PNOO01000091.1 GCA_013824905.1 Syntrophus sp. (in: bacteria)
CCAAGGGACTCAATGAGAACCTTGGCCTCGCCCCGGCTCATCCGACCGAGCGTTCCCGTAAAGACAAAGGATTTTCCCATCAGCGGCGCGGCCTGCGGCCGACGGACCTCCCTGGTGACAAGACTTGCCCGCTCAAGCTTTTCGATGACTCGGAGGTTTGCGGGCTCCCGGAAGAAACCGGCGATACTCGCGGCGACCTCGGGGCCGATATCCCGGATTTTCTCCAGCTCCTTCGGCGTGGCGGCGACCAAGGCGGCGAGGGTTCTATAGGCGGATGCAAGGCGTTTGGCCGTCTGTTCGCCGACATGCCGGATGCCGAGGGCGTAGATCAGACGGTCGAGTGCGGGGGTCTTGGAGCGTTCGATCGCCGCAAGGAGATTGGAGACTGATTTCTCGGCCATCCGCTCCAGGCCGAGGAGCCGTTCCCCGGTCAGAAAGTAAAGATCGGCGGGATCGGCGATCAGCCCGTTCGTCACGAGCTGCGTGACCATTTTTTCTCCCAGACCTTCGATGTCCAATCCTCCCCGTGAGACGAAATGGGCGATGCGTTCCCGGATCTGGGCGGGGCAGGCCATCCCGATGCAGCGGTGTGCCGCTTCGCCCTCGAGACGGACAATCCGGGAACCGCATTCGGGGCAGAGCGCCGGCATGACGAAGGGCTTCTCAACGCCGGTCCTCAGGGTTTTGACGACTTCAGCCACTTCAGGGATGACGTCGCCCGCCCGCTGTACGACTACGGTATCGCCGATCCGGACATCCTTCCTGTCGATCTCGTCCTGGTTGTGGAGGGTCGCCCGGCTGACCATGACGCCGCCGACGTGGACCGGCCGCATGACGGCCACCGGCGTGAGCACCCCCGTTCTTCCGACCTGGACGATGATCGCATCGATGACCGTTTGTTCGCCGATAGAAGCGAATTTACAGGCGATCGCCCAACGGGGACTCCGGGCAATAAAACCGAGACGCTCCTGGAGAGAAAGGTCGTCCATCTTGATCACGATACCATCGATCTCATAGGGGAGTCCGTCTCGGATCGCGCCGATATGGTGATAATATTGAATGCATTCTTCTATGTCCGCTGCGGGCTTGATCAGTTCATTGACAGTGAAGCCCCAGGCGGCAAGCGCCTGGAGGACTTCCCCCTGCGTCCGGAAGGCAGCCCCCTGCGCCGCGCCGATCGCATAACAAAACATCGTGAGAGGTCTTTTTGCCGTGACGCGGGAGTCCAGCTGGCGGAGCGACCCCGCCGCCGCGTTCCGGGGATTGGCGAAGGGCGCCTCGCCCTCTGCTTCGCGACGGCGATTTAAGTTGCGGAAGGCTTCCCGTTCCATGCATACCTCTCCCCGGACCTCGATCCGCTCCGGGACGATCGGCGCGGTGGTCCCGGTGGCGCCATTGCTGCTCCGGTGGGGGATGACGAGGGGAATTGCTGGTATCGTCCGGAGATTCAGCGTGACATCCTCGCCCACATTCCCATCTCCCCGTGTTGATCCGACCACGAGAGCCCCTCGCTCGTAAACAAGGTTGACGGCGAGGCCGTCCAGTTTAGGTTCCATGATGTAGCGGATGGTCTCTTCGCTCCCCAGGAACCTCCGGCACCGTCGGTCGAATTCCCGGACCTCCTCGGCGGAGAAGGCGTTGGCCAAACTGAGCATAGGGGTCAAGTGTGCGACAGAAACGAATTTATCCTGGGGGGGCGCCCCGACCCGTTGTGTGGGGGAGTCAGGCGCGGCCAGTAAGGGAAAATCCATTTCCAGGGTCTGGAGTTCCCGCATGAGACCATCGTACTCGGCGTCGGTGATCTCCGGTGAGTCCAATTGATAGTAACGACGGTTGTGGTAGAGGATGGCCGCTTTCAGTTCTTCCACCCTTCGAACGGCTGTTTCGCGATCCATCGAGGCCATTGACTCTCTTTATTTTACAAGTTTTAGATTGGGTTTCTTCTGCTGTTTTTTATCCGAACTCGCTTCGGGCTGCCTGAGGATTTGTTCGTTGAAGATGTGGTTCTTGGCCCGGACGGCATTGATGATGAAAAAGATAATGACCGCCTTTTCCCATTCTTTGGAGGGTTCGAATTGCTCCATACGACGCTTGTACTTCTCCCAGAGGGAGGAGAGGGAGGCCTCGTCGAGACTGAGGATTCTTTCAGCCAGTTTGTCCAGTGCGGATTCAAGCATGATCATGACTCCTGACGGCTCCGTAAAAAGTTAATAATCTTAACCAAACCAGGATACAAAGTCAAATCGAAACAAAAAAAGGTAGGAGCGGTCCTTTAAAAAAACCGAAAAAGACCTTGTCTTTTTGGAGCGTATCGCTATAATTTGAAACATGGATACGATCTTTGCGCCGTGGCGTATGGCCTATATCCGGGCTGAAAAGCAGGAAGGCTGCGTCCTTTGCCGGGACTCACTTCGGGGGGAGGAACTGGTTGTCCACGAAGGAGAGAACTGCTTCGTTACAGTGAACCGTTACCCCTATACGGGCGGGCACCTCATGATCGTTCCCTACCGCCATCTCTGCACTCTTGCCGATCTTCTCCCGGAGGAGAGGTTTGAGCTTTTTGCTTTATTGGATCTCTCCGTTAGGGTTTTGACGGAGGCGATGAAACCGGAGGGATTCAACATCGGCATGAACTTGGGAAAGGCGGCTGGGGCGGGGATCGAGGATCATTTGCATATCCACGTCGTTCCTCGCTGGGGCGGGGACACGAATTTCATGAGCGTCATCGGAGGGGTTCGCGTCATTCCGGAGGATGTGGCCGGAACCGCCAACGAGCTGAGGCCCTTTTTTGAAAAATTTCACAGGGAGATCTGCGGATGAAAGTCATCTATACCATTATCGTGGCGCTTGTCGTGATATTCATTATCACCTTTTCGCTTGAGAATACACTGCCTGTCCAGCTGAAGTACTACGATTTCTTCGATCGATGGCTTCCGACCTACATGCTGATCTTCATCGCCTTTCTGGTCGGAGTCATCTTCACGGGGTTCATGGGAATCGTCGAACGGTTCCGTCTGACGCGGACGATCAACCGCCTGAACAAGACGGTCCGGGAGCTCCGCCGCGAGATGAAGGCGAACGAAAATCCCCCTTATGTCGGTGCGAGTGAAAATCCTCCTTATGTCGATGCAAGCGGGAAGATACCTTCGCTGCCTGAGGAAAAATCATCATAAAAAAGTTGGACAACGGGCGCCGGGTGTGTTAGAAGCGCGCACTCGTTATTCGGGGATGCGGATGATGAATTATGGCGGCATCGAGGCAGAGTATGCGGCGTATGAACAGGCGAAATTCGTCGTTATACCTGTGCCTTACGACCTGACGTCGACCTACCAGTCGGGATCGCGACGGGGGCCTGGGGCGATTCTCGACGCTTCTGCCAACATGGAGCTCTATGACGAGGAACTCCATCAGGAGACCTTTAGGTCCGGTATCCATACCCTGCCCCCCCTCGAGGCCGACGCACGGGGGCCGGCGGAAATGATCAGCGCCGTCCGCCGGACCGTGGCCGGGGTCATCGCCGATGGGAAGATCCCTGTGATGCTCGGGGGTGAGCATAGCATCTCTTTTGGCGCCGTCCAGGCCGTACGGAAGGCGTTCCCGGAGCTCACTGTCCTCCAGCTCGATGCCCATGCCGACCTACGGGAGGCTTATCAAGGGACCCCTTTCAGCCATGCAGCGGTTGCCCGTCGGATCGCGGAGATCTGTCCGCTTGTCCAGGCGGGTATTCGGAGCATGAGTGTTGAGGAGGCTGAATTTCTGGCCGCAAGTCCGGTGAAGAGTTATCCGGCGGACTTCGTCCTCGACGGCGGATTATGGTGCGGGGCGATCTGCGGCGACCTGCAGGGGGATATCTACCTCACGGTGGACCTCGATGTCCTCGATCCGGCCATTATGCCCGCCACGGGGACGCCGGAGCCGGGAGGGGTCTCATGGAGGGATCTGATCCGCCTCATTCGAGAGGTTGCAAAACGCTGCAGGATCCGGGGCTTTGACGTTGTGGAGTTGGCTCCCATCCCGGGGATGGTCGCGCCGGATTTTTTGGCGGCCAAGCTGATATACAGGATCATGGGCTATTTGACGGGCGGGTCCTGATTTTTAGAAAGATTTTTCGCCTGCCGGGGCGTAAATTTACTATCGGTCCGGTTCACTGCCGATTAAAGGAGAAAAACCATTGAGCGTTTATGTTCCCAGGAAGATGTTTTTTACCAAAGGGGTGGGCATTCACAGGGAGGAGCTTCACTCCTTCGAGCTCGCACTCCGAGATGCCGGGATTGAAAAATGCAATCTGGTACAGGTATCGAGCATCATGCCTCCAGGCTGTCAGGTGATATCCCGGGCGCGGGGCCTCAAAGAGCTGCACGCCGGCGCGATCACCTATTGCGTCCTGAGCCGCTGTTGCAGTAACGAACCGCGGCGTCTGCTGGCGGCCTCAGTGGGCTGCGCCGTCCCCGCCGACAAGCGCACTTACGGCTATATCAGCGAACACCACTCCTTCGGTCAGACCCAGCGTCAGGCGGGGGATTATGCGGAGGACCTGGCCGCCGCCATGCTCGCCTCCACCCTCGGCATCGACTTCGATATCGATGAGAGCTGGGATGAGAAAAAAGAGATCTTCAAGATCAGCGGCAAAATCGTCAGCACGCGGAATATCACGCAATCCAGCATCGTTCAATCGCACGGGTACACCACTGTCATCGCCGTCGCCGTCTTCGTCTTCTGATCTTTACCGCTGATTTGCGGAACAATTGAAAAAGATGATCGCCCTCTCCCGAATGCGGGAGAGGGGCGCCAAAGTCAGATTTAAGAAACCGTCACTCTCCGGAGGGGATAAGATGGTTCCGAACGGTCTGCACACATCCTGGGGATATGTCATCCCTCCGCTTCTGGGATTTATCGTCCTGCTCGGCCTTGCCCTGATCTCGCTCGTGCAAGGCGGACGGAAGAGGACGAACATCCTGTTTGCCGGCATCTGCCTCCTCGGGGCCCTTCTCAACGCCGAAATGGCCCTTGTTTCCATTCTGCCCGACGAGAGGCTCGCCCTCCGCGTCGACCGGATCGTCCACTTCTTTTTCGTCTTCAGCGTCCCTGTCTACATCCGGTTTGTGCATGTTTTTCTGGGCGTCCGTGGCAGACGGTGGCTGGAGATCACCGCATGGCTCTTCAGCATCGCTTTTCTGACCATCGTTCCTACAGATCTCTATATCAGCGGGTTCCATTACTATTCCTTCGGCCGGATCGCCCGCTCCGGCGTGCTCTTTCATTTTTTTTCAGCGACGGTTGCTTTTACGGTCCTCTACTGCCTGGCGCTCCTTTTTGGCGCCATGAGACGGACCGCCGATAATCACACGAGAAACCGGATCAAGTATATCTTCGGCGGTCTGGGTTTTTCCGCCCTCCTGTTTGCCTTCTCGATCCTTCCGGTCAGCGGTGTTCCCGTCTATCCGCTGGGGAATTTCAGCTTCATCCCGGCCGTTTTTCTCGCTTTCGGCCTCCTGAAATATGACCTCCTGGACATCGGCGCCCTCATCCGCCGCGGGACGGTTTATTTCTTCATGACCGGGATTCTCACCGCCCTTTACATCCTCGTCATCTTTCTCTTCCACACCTTCTTTCTTACCACCGGCAGTGATTCATTTGTGCTATCACTGGTCCTGGCGCTCATCATCGTCCTTTTGTTCAATCCCCTTCGGGAACGGGTGCAGAGACTCATCGATCGCCTCTTTTTCCGGGGGCGTTACGATTACCGGGAACTCCTCCGTGAGATCAGCGGCCGCCTCGCCTCACTTCTGAGTCTGCCGCAGATCAGGGAAATGCTGATCCGTGCGATTGCCGAGGCCCTACAGGTGGAAAGGGTGATTCTCATCATCTCCGAAGAGGGGAATTATCGTATATACAGTGGAGAAACGGAAGGGGCAGTAGAGGCGCTTCCTCAGGAGATCGCTTTGCTGATCCGAGTTCTGAATACGGAGAAGCGGCCGCTGAGCCGGGCGGCCGCTGAGAGACGTCGTGCCAATGATGAAGATCGAAAAGGGTTAATTCGTCTCTTTAACGATCTTGGTGCTGTGCTGGTCATTCCGCTCCCCGCACGGGAGGGACCGGCAGGACTGATTGCCCTCGGACAGAAGCGGTCGGGAGAGCTCTTTGTGGAAGAGGATCTGGAGCTCCTGACGACGATCGCCAATCAGGCGGCCACGGCGATCGAAAATGCGCAGAGTTATGAGGCCCTGGTGGCGCTCAATCGAGATCTCGAACAGAAAGTGGCCGGGCGGACCGCCGCACTCCGTGAAGCGTTGGCGGAGAAAGAGCGAACGCAGGACCAGCTCATCCGCTCGGAGAGCCTAGCCGCGATCGGCCAGCTTGTCGCGGGGACCGCCCACGAATTGAACAATCCCATTGCCGGGGCAATGAGCCTTGTCGAGAGCAGCGTGGAAACCATCGAGGGGTGGATGACGCAGGCGGAAAACCATGAAGAGATCCTTGACGATCTCCGCTTTTCTCTGGGGGAGCTCAGGAGGGCGGGTGCGATCATCAGGAGCCTTCTTGATCTCTCGCGCCAGACACAAACTTACGTGGAGCCGGTCGATATGAACCGGGCGGTCGATGACGCCCTGCTGGTTCTCTACAACCAATACAAGGACCTGGATGTCGAAATTAATAGGGACTATGAAGGTCTCCCGCCTGTCAAGGGCAATTATGCCAACCTGGGTCAGGTCCTGATCAACATCATCCGGAACGCCCTCCAGGCGCTGCCGGAGGGGAAAGGGGGGATTTTTCTGACAACCCGCTATCAGGCGGCGGCCGACACCGTCGTCATCGTATGCCGGGATACGGGGAGGGGGATTCCCGCCGCGTCACTGAAAGATATCTTCAAACCCTTTTTTACAACCAAAGTGGTGGGCCGGGGTACAGGTCTCGGCCTTTACATCTCCCATGAGATCATCCGGCGTCACGGCGGTCAGATCCATGTGGAGAGCGAAGAGGGGAGAGGGACGGTCGTGACTGTCGAGCTCCCCTGCAAAAGGAGGGAAGGATGAACGGTCTGCTGGTGGTGGACGACGAGGAGGGGGTCCGGCGTTCCCTGAAGCGGGTGCTGGAAAAGGATGGATACCGGATCGTGCTGGCGGAAAACGGCCGGGAGGCGCTGGAGATCGTCCGGAACGACGAGCAGGAGATCGAGACGGTCATCTGCGATTACCGTATGCCGGGGTTGAACGGCCTTGAAACCCTCATAGAAATCGGCCGAATGAATATCGAGATCACGCGGATCATTCTTACCGCCTACGCCACGATGGCAAACGCGATCGAGGCGGTGAACGCCGGGATTGACGGTTTCCTGACGAAGCCCTTTGAAAATGAGGAGCTTCGGGCGAAGGTCCGGGAATGCAATATCAAGAAACGGCTGAAGCAGTTCGTTTCCGAGCAGGTCATGGCGGAGATCCAGAAAAACGCCCGGACCATTCACCCGAAGCGAATGCAGGTGACGATCCTCTTCAGCGACATGCGGGGCTTCTCCGGTCTTTCCGAGCGACTCACTCCACCGGAACTCTCCGAACTCCTCAACCGCCGCTATTTCACTCCCCTCGACAACATCATCTTTGCTTATAACGGGACACTGGACAAGCATATCGGGGACAGTGTCATGGCGATCTTCGGGGCGCCGGTAAGCGGGAGTGACGATGCCCTGCGGGCCGTCCAAGCCGCTTTAACTATCCTGGCGGAGATCGCCCGGATCAACGTAAGCATCCCGGAGGAGGACAGAAGGATCGCTGTCGGCATCGGGATTGCGACCGGCGAGGTGATGGCAGGGATCTTCGGCTCAGCCCGGAAGAAGGAATACACCGCCTTTGGCGCCCCAGTCATCCTCGCCTCGCGACTGGAGAATCTCGCCAAAGCAGATCAGATTTTCATCTGCGGCGAGACGGCGCGCCTCGTGGCAGACTCCATGCAACTGGAAAAAATGACAGGGCCGACAATCAAGGGGGTTGCCCATCACCCCGAGGTGTTCAGCGTCCTCGGGAAAAAATAGGAAATAGACCTTGACTTTTCCCGATGTCTGGTTTAAAAGTCCCGATTACGTGACGCGGGGTGGAGCAGTCCGGTAGCTCGTTGGGCTCATAACCCAAAGGTCAGAGGTTCGAATCCTCTCCCCGCTACCAAAAAATCAGGGGGTTAAGCGGACAGCTTAACCCCTTATTTGTTTGCGTGTTACCCTACTGCTATCCTGGAACAGAGCATGGTCTTACGATAACATTCCTAAAACCGTTCCTATAGGATCGAAAGGCCTGAAAACTTTTTGTCCGCCACCGGCAGGGCCGGTACGATTCCTTTCATAGGATGCAAGGGAACATGGTAAAATTTCCTTGACAGGCAAGTTGGCTTTTCTATATGCTCGTTTCAAACAAAAGCAATTTCTTGTCAGTTCAGCAGTCCAGTTTCCGCCGGTCTCAAGGAGAGTGCCGCTTTATCTTGGTCAGAGTGAGATCTGGCGAGTGATCGAGAAAAAGATGCCCTTCAATGAGGTTGCGCTCCTTAATTGAAGGGCGAGGTCTTGAAATATTGTACCCAAATACGACCACAACCGTTCCTAATAACATCCCGTCCCGATACGTCTGTATCCTCACCGTCCGTGCCACCCGGTCCATACCGCCCTGCAGCCGTTTTGTTGTTTGCGGCGCGGGGAGTTTCCTCCCGCGCAATAGTCAGTCTCTTCGGGTTCTTGGGCGGAGTCACGGAAAAACGTGTATGAGTTTATGCCGAAAATTCGCGCTGTCTATTTCATTTTCTCTTAGGAGGTTTTTATGGCGGGTGTTCAAGATCGTTTTCTGACGTTGGTTCGCAGGTCTAAGCTCTTTGTTCCTGTAAACCGGGAGAAATTCGTGGCCAAGGCCTGGACCCGAGGGGCGGACGTTATCATCCTGGACCTTGAGGATGCTATTGCCCCTTCCGACAAGGCGTCCGCCCGGAAGTTGGTGAAGGATGTCATCCCCATCGTCAACAAGGGAGGCGCCGAGGTCCAGGTGCGCTTCAACCGTGATTTTGAGGAGGAGGATCTGG
>PNOO01000092.1 GCA_013824905.1 Syntrophus sp. (in: bacteria)
TAGTTGATTTCGCACTTATAGCAGATACGTCCATGGCCATAGTCTATTTCAACATTGCCAGACTCGCAGCTGCGACGAAGGAACCCGGAGAGACGGAAGAATACCTTAAGAAGGCGAAGGCGCTTGCTCCCGGATTAATTAGGAAACGCCTTGAACTCGACCATTCTGCTTGGCTACTCTTGCAGCAGGAGGTCCCACGGAGTGCGGGGGACACTTGATGACCGAACGGGAAGATAGGTAACAGATTGTTCTGGGTACATAGGTAACACTTTTATATCATTCCTAGGTCAAGGAGGTGGCCTATGGGATGGAAAGGAGTTACCATGATGGACCAGAGAGTACGCTTCATTGCAGAGTACCTGAGAGGCTATTTCCCTTTTAGCGAGCTGTGCCTTGAATTCAGTATCAGCAGGAAGACGGGCTATAAGTGGGTTGAGCGATATGAACAGGAGGGATCCGCCGGCTTAGCGGACAGATCACGAAGGCCCCATTCCTGCCCCCATGAAACCAATAACGCCTTTATTGAGGCTCTCGTGCAGGCACGGATGAAACACCCAAGCTGGGGGCCGAAGAAATTACTTGAGATAATCGCTCCCCATTATAAGGATTTACCGGCAATATCGACGGCGCCGATATCCTGAAACGCAAAGGACTTATCATTCCTGGAAAGAGAAGACTCCGGAGGAAACATCCCGGGTGTCCCAAGACCCTAGCACAAGAACCCAACGATATATGGACCGCGGACTATAAGGGCCACTTCAAGATGCGAAACGGTCTCTACTGTTATCCATTAACCGTCTGTGACATGCGCAGCCGCTATCTCCTTGGCTGTCACGCCCATGAAGCCATTTCCTTACAAGAGACGAAACGTCACTTTACCAAGCTCTTCCATGAGTACGGCCTTCCGCTCAGAATACGGACCGACAACGGCGTTCCCTTTGCCTCGAATGCCCTGGCACGATTATCAACTCTCTCTGTCTGGTGGGTCAAGCTGGGCATATATCCGGAACAGATAGAGCCGGGTAAGCCCCAGCAGAACGGCAAGCATGAAAGGATGCACCGTACCTTAAAGAAAGAAGCGACCATTCCCCCTGAGAAGAATCTTCCTGCCCAGCAGGAACGATTTGATATTTTCCGGGAAGAATACAATACCGAAAGGCTCCATGAAGCCCTTTCGATGAAGACGCCTTCATACGTCTACGTCCCTTCCGAAAGAACGATGCCAAAGAAATTAGGACATTATGATTACCCCAACCATTTTGAGGTACGACGGGTGAGCAGGAACTCAGGCATACGCTGGAAGAGCCGCTGGGTTCAGGTAAGTCAGACTCTTGCGGAAGAATATATTGGCTTTGAAGAAGTGGAGGATGGTATACATAACGTGTATTTCTGTGAACTGCTTATCGGGTGATTCATCGAAGAGGACATGAAGATCGAGGATGTGATCAAGCGTGTGCCGGTGCGACAGACCATTGTTGAATGCGGTAATCCTCGGACACGAAGAAAAGTGTCACCTATGTCCCTGGAATAAAGTGTAACCCATGTACCCGGATCATACCTGAGGGATGACTAACTACTGAAACCAGCCAATCGTCGATAAACCCGCTTTTGGCTGATCCATAATGTTAGCACTTTAATAGCTGAAAGGAGGGCTTAGCGATGGCAAAAATCTTCATTTCGTATTCATCGCAAGATTCAGATTTTGCGACTCGACTGAGGGATGACCTAAATATCATAGGGCATACCCCGTGGATCGACGTTTTTGAAATAACCCCAGGAGAAAATATAGTATCCCGGATTCAGGAAGGAATCAAAGACTGCAAATACGCAATTGTTATCGTATCTAAAGCCTCCATCGATTCGAAATGGGTTGATAACGAGTGGAAAGAATCGTTCTGGCAATCCCATAGCGAGGGCAGCCTGCGAATCGTTCCAGTGTTGAAAGAGAAGTGCGTTATTCCAATCTTTTTACGGACCATGAAATACGCCGACTTTACACAAAGCTATGCCGTCGGTTTTTCAATGCTTTGCATCAGATTAAAGATGTCATTGGTCAATCCGAGACTTCCGGATGATCTTATCCCAATGAACTATTTGAATGCGATCGAATGGGATGCACAAAAAAACACCTGGGATCATATCAGGCTGGCCTGCGCACATACGGTTTGGTCGTTCCGGCCTGACAGGGCAAAGCCGATACTGGAAAATGCGTTGCATGACGATCGGGATATAGTAAGGAATCACGCAAGAAGTCTTCTCGAAGAATTTTATTAGGAGAGTTGCTGCGGCAACGAATTTGGCTTACGATATGGTCAACCAGACGGCGAGAAGCACGAGGGCCCTGCGGGCAAAGGTTATGGCGCCGCTGGTTGCCCTAGGCGTTAGCTGGCTTGATGCGTCTGCTCACACTGTGCTGGACGCGTATGTCGCGCCGCGACACACGTCGGCTCTGAACCAGTTTCGGTCCCGACACTACGGGGAGGCGAGTCGTGGATAGGATATTTTTATTACTCTGTTCAACATGGCATGTGCCCGTACCGTCTGGTAGTATTCGCCTGATCGAGCGATGCCGCCTTTGCAGTACGCAAAAAGAGACGTGCGGAAAAAGTCGCGGAAAATAAGGTAGCCCTTTTGCAGTGTACTGACGAAAATCCTGGGATGCCTTCGCTGGTCGAGTGTACGGTGATCTTGCATGCAGGAGGCTACAATGACGGATGCCGAGTATTTGCTTGCTCTTGTCGTAAGGGGCGGAGTCGGTTTCCGAATCGACGGAGGCGAGCAATCTCTTCATAGTCTGGACGCGGGTCAGTGTGGCATTAGGCCCGCCACTGAGGCCGAGCGACGCAGGTGGGGAGCGGCGCTGGGTTTTCTCGAGGAGAACGGTCTCGTTTGGTTAATCTGTTCAAAATATGGGTACACTCATTGCCGCGTCACAGACCAAGGAAGTACTTTGGGGAGCGAACTGTCGGCGAAGCGGGAGGAACTCCTCGAAAAATGGGCTGAGGTTCATCGAGTTCGAAACCGGTTTGACATGGGCCGCGAGAATTGGGAGCGCTGCCAATACGACCTGAATATCTCAGGCGGTGTGTGGCACGAGCTGGTGTACGATGCGGACGGTTATTTGCAGTATCGATGAAACATCACGCGCCGCTGATGATTGGCCAGAAAGGCTACCACCACCTAACAAGCACGTGGAGCCCGACGTTTGAGCGCTCGCATCCTTCGCCGCTGCTCCGGTCGGTTGCCGTCGAGCACAGCTCATGTGCGGCGTTATGCCTGTCTTCGGTACGGGTAAAACGATTTATGATCTTTGATTTTTCAAATATCTCAAAGTCTGATATACTATAAGTAAAATTGCAATGGAAGGAAGGTGCACATATGGCAGCTCCCCGTTATCCATCACTTTACCAGATTAACACCCGGGTCTGGATGACGGAATTGTCTCGACAGCTGGGCCGGAAGGCAACTCTGGATGATATTCCGGACGCCGAGTTAGACCGATTGGCTGCATTTAGGTTTGACTTGATCTGGTTCTTGAGTGTTTGGCAAACCGGCCCGGTGGGACAAGAGATTTCGCGCGCCAATACGGAATGGCGTAAGGGGTTCGAGGAAACTCTGCCTGACCTACGGGAAGAGGACATCGCCGGTTCCGGATTTGCAATCACCGGCTATACGGTACATACGGGGATGGGAGGCGATGCAGCCCTGGCCCGCATGCGCGAGAGGCTCCGCAAGCGTGGCCTGCTGCTGCTGCTCGACTTCGTTCCCAATCACACGGCTATCGATCATCCATGGGTGGAGTTTCACCCCGAATATTACGTCCCCGGGACAAAATCGGATCTGACGCGAGAGCCGCAGAATTATACCTTGGTCAAACGCAAGGGAGGTGACATGATTCTTGCCTACGGACGCGATCCTAACTTGGCAGGCTGGCCGGATACGCTACAGCTCAACTATGGCAACGAAGGCACGCAGGACGCGATGATCGGGGAACTGATGAAAATCGCTGGTCAATGTGACGCTGTGCGCTGTGATATGGCCATGCTGGCCTTGCCGGACGTCTTTCAACGAGCCTGGGGAATCCCGTCTCAGCCATTCTGGCCGAAGGCAACACAACGGGTTAGAGAAAAATCTCCGGGCTTCCACTTCATGGCTGAGGTTTATTGGGACATGGAATGGACGTTGCAGCAACAGGGATTTGATTACACCTACGACAAGAGGCTCTATGATCGCCTTTGCGAAGGTCACGCCCGGCCTGTTCGTGAGCATTTCCATGCGGGGCTGGACTATCAGAACAAAATGGCCCGCTTCCTGGAAAACCATGACGAGCCGCGCGCGGCCTCAACCTTCTCGCCGGAGATGCATGAGGCGGCGGCTATTATTACGTTCCTGTCCCCAGGGCTGCGCTTATTTCACCAGGGACAATTCGAGGGAAGAAGAAAACGTATTTCACCCCATCTGGTTCGCGGTCCGAATGAACCCATCGATCAGAAGTTGAAACAGTTCTACGACCGGCTGCTTACTGTGGTATGCTATCCGGTCGTTCGCGGGGGCCAATGGCAGCTGCTCGAATGTGTTCCCGCCTGGAACGGTAACATGTCATCTGATGCTTTCATCACCTGCGCATGGCAGAATTCCGACGGCGAGCGCTTGCTCGTGGCCGTAAATTACGCCCCTCACCAGAGCCAGTGCTACGTGCGGGTTCCATTCCACGACCTTGGTGGCAGGCCTTGGCAGCTGCAGGATCTGCTTGGAGATGCGGAGTACGATCGCGACGGGAACGACCTTCAATCCCAGGGGCTTTACCTTGATGTGGCCCCCTGGCAGTACCACGTCTTCACGATGAGGATGAAGGGCGCGTAGCTGCACTGGTTTTTATGACTTGTTCAACGGGGAGATTTGTACGTCTTCAAACGGATCTCGTCAAGTTGAGATTTTGATATGTTCGAATTTTGTTCAGCAGAGCTATATAGTCAAATTAATTTTCAGTTATGGTTACCTTTCAGCCATGCTCTCGAGAGCATGGAAGGACATGCCGTTTAAATAAAGTTTAAATATTTAGATGCTAAGACAAACATTGTATGCGACCATAAAAGTGGAGAAACTGACACCTGAATATCATTTTCGAATATCTGCTCGGGTAAATAGTCATAGCCAATCATTTTCTCTAAGACCCAGTTATAGTACTTTTCAGCCTTCTCTCTGTTTCCCTGAGTTGCATAATAAATTGATAACCAAAAATTCAGGAGTGGCCACGCACCTGCTCCCTTTTTCCGATGTGTTTGTTCAAGCATCCAACCATCGTATTCATCGTGCTCATACCGATGCACTCCCCCATTGATAATCAGTTTCTCTTCGATTTCCTTAATTGTTAACAGTATTATCGGATCATCTGCGTCATAGGCGTCAAAGGGATATACTAAGCCTATTATTGAGGCATCAATTCTTTTATCCGGAATCTTTCCATAGGACCTTACGAAATATCCCATTGAATGTTGATCCAAACGATTCTTCATTTCATTTGCAGTTGTAATCCATTTTTTGCTTGGTATTATTTCGTGTGCGCATTTAAGTCCCTTGATGCATGCAGCCAGGGAATATGAAAAGTTTTCAAGAAGATCCGGGAAGCACAATCTTTCTTCCCAGAGGTCATTTGTTATAATACTGAAGTGATCCTTCTCCCAAACACTGCAGATTCCATTGGCTCCGAGTCTTATTAAATCCTGATATCTTAATGCCTTATTAAGATCATTTCTATAATGGTGCCATACGGCAAATAAAACTGAACCTGTCTGGTCTGGTTGGAAGTGAGATAACGCTTTTAATCCGTTAGGGTAATATTTTTCATAAAAAAGTCCGCTATTTGCAAATCCTTCCGCTCTCTTCAAACACCACATGAAAAAGTTTTCTTGTACATCGGTAATACCCAAGTCGTCGGAGGCAATACACGTAAATGATGCATCTCGCGGCCAAATATAATAATAATTTTTAGCACTTGGGGGATAATATTCTTTCGCCGAATTTGCTGCTACAATACCTCCATTTTCCAGTGCGCAGTCCTTGATGATGTTTATTGTGGACGCAAGGAGTTTCTTTATCATTTGGTTTCTTGCTTTTAGCTGCATACGTATTCTTACCTCTATCTTTGTTAAATTTGGTTTGTGCTTTATAACATAACTCCAAGGACACTAACATGATTAAATATTCTTCCATAGTGTTTGCTACCCTATGGACAGCATGACAAATATTGCCAAGGGTGTTTACCGACATACCCCAGTTTTTCTATATAAGCTACCGCAGAATATCAGGCTCATGCCCCCTGTGGTGAGGAGGCGGTCGAGATTTTAGGAACAATAAAGCAGATATTCTGGTTCTTGATTATGGATTGAGACTTCGATGGCTTGGAAACTTATAAATGGATTCTTGAAATTAACTCGGAACAGAAAGCGATCACCGTCAGCGGATTTTCAGAAAATGATCGGGTCAGAGAGACCCAGCAACTGGGCGCTGGTGCTTATATTAGGAAAGCCTTTGTATGGAGAAAATTGGGGTAGCCATCCGGCAGGAACTCTATAGTAAATTATAAACAGCATATTCACCATTACAAATGGCCCTGCCTTTTTTATGTACATTTTAACCAGTAATCTTTATATCGCGTGGTCACCATGGAATAAGTATTAGTAGAGACAGCGAGCTCTCAACTCAAGGCTCATCTCTTTTTTTAGAATCAAAATACGCAAAAACCAGATCGACTTTTTCAGGTGAGGGCGAGGGCCTTTTCGACCCGCTTGCGCAGTGAGCCCGGGCCGAGGAGGGCGAAGATCCTGTCCATCTCCGGCCCATGCATGCGGCCGGTCAGGGCGGCCCGGATCGGCAGGTAGAGTTTCTTTCCCTTGAGACCGGTCTGCTCGCCGATTTTTTTTATCAGGTCGGCAAAGGGGGGAACAGGCGTTCCCTCCGCGTTTGAGGGGATGACGGCGGGCGCATCTTTCACCGGGACTGCCCCTATCCCCGGAACACCCCCCGTATCGAGAAGCCACCGTAGCGCCGCGAGGACCTGCTTTGCATCATCACCCCGGAGGAGCGACGCCGCCTCCTCGTCCATCCGGAAGCGATCGTCGGAAAAGATCCCAAGGTACCCTCCGATGTCGGCCAGGGTCGGGAGGCTGTCCTGGACGGTAGCGACGATCCCCTCGAGCCGGTCCCGCCGGAAGGAGTGCTCGTCGTACCCGGCCTCCCGGATGAAGGGGGTGAGCCGCTCCGCCAGGGCGGCTGGCTCGAAGCTACGGATGTAGATGCCATTCAGCCACAGGAGTTTCTCTTCATCGAAGACGGCGCCGCCCTTCCCGGTACGTTCGAGCGAGAACCCTTCGCTGATCTCCTTCGCCGAGGCGATCTCCCGCCCCCCTTCGAAGGAGCTTCCCATCAGTGCAAGGTAATTGAGCAGCGCCTCCGGCAGGATCCCCCGGCGGCGGAACGCCCCGACGGAGGTGGCGCCGTGGCGCTTGCTGAGCTTCGTGTGGTCCTTCCCCAGGACGAGCGCATGGTGGGCAAAGACCGGCGGGGAAAACCCCAGCGCCCGGTAGATGAGAATCTGTGCGGCGGTGTTGGAGAGATGGTCCTCCCCGCGGATAACGTGGCTTATCTCCATCGCGTGGTCGTCGGCGACGACGGCGAAGTTATAGGCGGGTATGCCGTTGGAACGGACGATGATGAAATCGCCGATCGCCTCGCCCTGAAAGGCCATCGGCCCGCGGATGAGATCCTCGAAGACGATCGGTCCCTCCTCCACACGGAAGCGCCAGACCGGCAACCGCCCCTCGGCGCACAGTTGTTTTTGCTGGGCCTCCGAGAGCTCGCGGCACTTTCCCAGATAGCGAGGCATCAGACGCCTGGCGACCAGCGAGGCGCGCTCCGCCTCCAGTTCTTCTTCGGTGCAGTAGCAGGGGTAGACCTTACCATCGGCGATCAGGCGGTCGAGGCAGCCGTGGTAGATCTCGAGGCGGTTGGTCTGGTGGTAGGGGCCGTATGCTCCGCCCACCCCCGGCCCCTCATCCCAATTGATCCCCAACCACCCGAGCTCATCGAGGAGGTTCTCCTCGAAGGCCTTGGTCGTCCGGGTTTGATCGGTATCTTCGATGCGGAGGATGAAAGTGCCGGCGTGATGCCGCGCGTAAAGCCAGTTGAAGAGCGCCGTCCGCGCATTGCCTACATGGAGTTCCCCTGTCGGCGAGGGGGCAAACCGCACCCGGATCCCTGGTGCACTCATGCTGCCTCTCCCCCTGCAAGGGTGACGACGGCAAAGGCGGCCGCGCCCTCGCCTGCCCCCACGAGCCCCATCCCCTCGTTCGTCTTCGCCTTCACGCTCACTTGAGCTGAGGAGATCCCGAGGACGCCCGCTATGTTCGCCGCCATCTCGTCGAGATAGGGGGCAAGCTTCGGCCTCTCCAAAACGATCGTCGAATCCACATTGAAGACCTGAAACCCCTTTCCGGCGGCAAGAGCCCTCACCCGCTCCAAGAGGAGCATGCTCGACACGTCTTTATATGCGGGATCCGTATCGGAGAATTGCCTGCCGATATCACCCTCGCCGGCGGCACCGAGGATAGCATCACAAACAGCGTGGATCAGGACGTCGGCGTCCGAATGACCCAGGAGCCCCCGTTCGTGGGGAACCACCCGCCCCCCCAGGACGAGGCTCCTGCCTGCCACAAGACGGTGGCTGTCATAACCGAAACCGATGCGCATCGAACTCTCCTTCAATCGTTAAAAGGGGACCCGGTCCATTGAAAGGTCCGATTGTCCTTTCAACCATCCTTCTCATGGGAAGAGCGGCGGAAGATGAGATCGCCCAAGAGAAGATCCTCCGGCGTCGTCACTTTGATATTATCGCAGTCGCCGGGGATCATCCGCACGGGGATCCCCATTCTCTCCACCAAAGAGGCGTCGTCCGTGCCGTAAAATCCCTCAGCCGAAGCCTTCTCGTATGCGGCGATGATGATCG
>PNOO01000093.1 GCA_013824905.1 Syntrophus sp. (in: bacteria)
TCAACCTCCGCCATCTCCTGATGAGTTCCTCCCTTTCCCTCTATCTGAGAAATCTATCCGGAAGCCAGCTTTCCCTTTTTGCCTACGGCGTGACGGATGAGAGCTTCGCCCTGAACATGAGCCGTTTCCAAGGCGGTAACTGGGGATGGCGCCCGGCCCTCGTCGTCAACCATGCAACCAACCTCACATGGATCGCAAGCACCGTAGCCGGCGGCATCGGGGGGCAATTCATCCCTGCAGGCGCCTTCGGCATCGATTATGCCCTGACGGCGATGTTCGTCTGTCTCCTTGTCTTCCAACTCCGCGGGATTTACCATGTCCTGGTGGCCCTCATCTCGGGCATCCTGGCGGTGGGCCTCTCACTGATGATTCCCGGAAATAGCTATATCCTGATCGCCGCCTTTCTTGCCGCCAGCGCTGGTCTTTTACTCATGAAAACAGGGTTGCAGAAAAACAGGAAGGAGGGCGGCGTATGAAAGGCGAGATCATCCCGATCATTATCGGCATGGGGGTTGTAACCTATATCCCCCGCTGGTTGCCGCTCTTTTTCCTCACCCGTCGCCGACTCCCCTCCTGGCTGATCGACTGGTTGGATTTCATCCCGGCGGCCATCCTCGGCGCCCTCATTCTACCGGCCCTTGTCACGACAGGTGAGCCAAGACACCTCGTGTGGGTTAAACCGGATCTCTGGGTATCGATTCCGACGCTTATTTTTGCACTAAAAACAAAATCGCTCGCCGGTACGGTCGTCATCGGTATGGCACTCTACTGGTTGGCAGCCCATTTTTATTAATGGCCGACTCCGGCTGCTCCATCAAATATTCCCAGTTGACGACACACAAATATAGTGATAACGCCAAATCGCACGAGTGACTGATGGAAAACGTGATTAACCTTGCATTAGGTGCAGATTTTTTCTCTGAATTCATCGTACTTGCCCGTTTTATCATTGACAAACGAAGGAGGTATTCCTATTTTAACGGAAGATGAAACGACAAAGGAGACAGGGACTTTGAATACTCTTTATAAATGTAAAAAGAAAAGCAATTTTATCATTGAAGTTTGTCAGGATACCACGTGTGAGTGGCGACTGAAGAATGAAACTTTTTTCAACTGCACATGGGTCGCCTGTAACTTTGGTCCTTTTACCCTCGAAGAAGTGGGTGAAATGATGGGCGTAACCAGGGAAAGAATTAGACAGATCGAAGCAAAAGCTCTCAAGAAATTGCAGCATAAAAAGAGAAGGGATCAGCTCCGCGATTTTGCCTCGCCGGATAACGAATGGGATATGATCTGACTTGGGCCTTCATATGACCGATATGTTGGTGGTCATATGAAGGATTCTGGATCCTATTTAGGATCCTATTTACTTTTTCGGTTCTTTAGGGCCTTCATGAATTTATCCATATGCCCTTGCCTTTTCGCGATGGTAAAAAGGAGCTCTTCTACATCCAATTCAAGATCAAGTGCAGAAGCCTTATCCAGGCGGGGAGCGATATCAGAAATCCTTTTAACCGCCTCAATGGCTTCAGGCGACCTGTTTGCCAGTTCCCTGGCCATCGACTCGGCCTCCTCCATGAATTTCTCCGGTGAGGCCACCTTATTCACCAGACCAATCCTCAATGCCTCTTTGGCGCCGATCGGCTGACCCAGCATTGTGATCTCCTTTGCTTTCGCCATCCCAACAATCTGCCGGAGCGGATTAAACAGAGGATTGAGACCGAACTTCAACTCCGGGTGACCAAATATGGCGCTCTCCGAGGCGATAATCAGATCGCAGAATGTAGCGAGATTGAATCCACCTCCCAAAGCAATTCCGCCCACAGCCGCTATGACGGGTTTCTTGCAGCTGTAAATCCTCTTCAAATACGTAACGAGCTTACGGAAAAAATCGTCTATCTCTGATTCGGGAAGGGTGGATAATTCTTTAAGGTCCAAACCGGCAGAGAAAACATAGTTCCCTCCGGTCAGGATAATGACGCGAATACCTCTGTCATTCTCCAGTTGCGTAAAGCAATCCTGCAGTTCACTGCGCATTTCATAAGAAAGGGCATTCATCTCACCGGGGCGGTGCATCGTGACAATGGCATATCCTTCCTTCTTTTCGACAAGGACCGTTCGATATGTCATAATGGATAGTACACCCTCTTCTTCAACATCCGCCTGCTATTGGAAGAGATATTGCGCTCCCTGGGATTCCAACATGTTTTTCCGTATCTCTCCCGATATGACTGATGTCGTATTCTCTATGAGATATCGCCAAAAGGTGATTTTTTTCTTTGCCGTATAGACCACCGCGGGTTTACCCTCAATACCCGCTAAACGACCGGCGAGAAGAACGGCATCCTGAAGTCCTCCCAATTCGTCCACCAACTTCAAATGGAGGGCTTGTCTTCCGGAAAAGATCCGGCCGTCGGCAAGACTCAGTATTTTTTCCAGGGGGATTTTTCTGTCTTCGGAAACCGTTCGTACGAACTGATCGTAGATATCATCCACAAGTCCCTGAATCAGCTGCTTTTCCTCAGGCGTCATGTCCCGTACAGGAGAACCGATATCCTTGAACTTACCGCTTTTGACGACAGAAGAGCGGACTCCAACCTTCTTCATCAGCTCCTGAACGTCCGCAAAATGCATCACCGCCGATATACTGCCTGTGATGGTCCCAGGATTTGCCACAATCCTGTCTGCGGCTGTGGCGATCAGGTATCCGCCCGATGCAGCCACAGATCCCATAGAGACGATCACTTTTTTCTTTGTTTGCAGTTTTCGGACCGCCCGGTGGATCTCTTGCGAGGCCGCTACACCGCCCCCAGGAGAATCGATTCTCAAGACGACAGCCCTGATCCCGTCATCATCGCTCAATTCGTCTATCTGTTCGATAATCTCTCTACTATCGGCGATGACTCCCTCAACTCGGACCACGCCGACTTTTGCCTGTAAGTGTAAAAGACCGCCATCCCCCTTCAGCAGACTCAGGAGGTAAATCAGAGTAAAAAAAACAACCCCGATAAATAGCAAGATGCAGATCCCTAAAATAACGGGGTGCTTTCTCATAGAGTGATCTCAGATGACCTATTCATCCGTATCCGGGATCTTGATATCGGCCAGGGCCTTGCTCAGACTTGAGCCGATATTTTCCCTGTTGTTGAGATATTGGTTGACCGAATGCCCCTCTGTACCCGCTTCGTAATCCTTGATGCTCAAACGGATTTTCCGGCTCTTTGGATCGACGTTTTTGACTATTGCGGTCACATTGTCTCCGACGGAAAACAATTCTGAGGATGTCTTGACCCGTCTTGAACTCAATTCCGAGATATGCACGAGCCCCTCGATGCCTTCTTCGATTTCCACGAAGATCCCGAAGTCTGTAATATTGGTTACCTTTCCCGCTACGGTCGAACCGGATGGATACTTGGCGTTCAATTCCTCCCATGGATTCTTTTCGATCTGCTTGAGTCCCAGAGAAAACTTTTCATGCTCGACATCGATGTTGAGCACCATCGCTTCGATTTCCTGCCCCTTCTTGAATATCTCGGAAGGATGCTTTACCCTCTGCTTCCAGGAGATGTCCGACATATGAATCAGACCGTCTATCCCCTCTTCCACGCCGACAAAGATACCGAAATTCGTGATATTACGAATGATTCCTGTGATAACGCTACCCTCCGGATACTTCTGTTTCAGCGTTTCCCACGGATTCGGAGTGGTCTGTTTCAGGCCGAGTGATATCCGTTTGGTATCGACATTAATATCGAGTATCATGACGCTGACCTTCTGACCTATCGACAACACTTTGGAAGGATGTCGAATTTCTCTTGTCCAGAACATCTCGGAGACATGGATAAGGCCTTCCACACCCGGTTCCAATTCCACAAAAACGCCGTAATCGGTCAGATTGACGACCTTTCCTTCAATCATGGAATTGATCGGAAATTTGTCTTTGATTGTCTCCCAGGGATTCGGGGTCAGTTGCTTGAGGCCAAGGGCTACCCGCTCCTTTTCCCGGTCGAAAGAGAGTACCTTGACCCGGATCTTTTCCCCCTTGGAGAAATGGTCGGAGGGACGTGTGATCCTTCCCCACGATATGTCCGTGACGTGAAGCAGACCGTCTATTCCTCCCAGGTCAATGAAAAGACCGTAGTCCGTGATATTCTTGATGATGCCTTCAATAATCTTCCCATCTTCGATATTCTGAAGCGTATCGTGTTTTTCCGCTTCGTGCTCCTTCTCCAATATGGATCGTCTCGACAAGACGACATTATTTCTCTTCCGGTCGTACTTCAGGACGTTGAACTGAAAGGACTGACCGACATAGCGATCCAAATCCCGCACCGGACGTATGTCCACCTGGGAACCGGGAAGAAAGGCGGGAATACCGATATCCACAGACAGCCCACCCTTCACCCTTTCGATCACAGTCCCGGTTACAGGGGTGTTCTGTTCACATGCCACTTTCACATCATCCCAAATCTTGATCTTAGCGGCTTTGTCCCTTGATAGAACGAGGTTTCCATCCTGATCCCGACGATCGACGAGGACTTCGATATCATCACCGACATTGATGGAGATATTCCCCTGCTCATCACGCAATTCCCTGGCCGGAATATACCCTTCCGTCTTCCACCCAACATCAACCATGACTGAATCCGCGTTGATCTGCACCACTTTGCCGGTGAGAACGCCGCCCATTTGAACGGACTGCAGGCTCTGTTCGTAAAGCTCTTTGAATCCCTGGCTCTCTTCCCTCCCCTGCATCGTATTATCGGAAGGGTTTTCCTCTGTCTTTTCTTCTTTTTCGCCTGCGTCCTGATTTGAGATTAAGTGATCATCGTTAACCATTAAACCAATACCCCCTGAAATTTTGTGTTTTATTATACTAAAATTGACTAACACACCGATTTTAAAATATCAAGCAATTTCAGGTAAAAATGTATTGAAGTTATGGACATTTTTTACCCTGTTCCTGGGCATTCCCTTTTTTTTGTATAACACCCATCATGATATCGACCACTTGTAAAATGGTTTTGTCCGTGGAATCAATGTGGATGGCATCAGGAGATACAATGAGGGGCGCTATGGACCGCTCACGGTCCTGACGGTCCCTGAGGAGGATATCGTTTTTGACATCCCGCAGACTGGCTCTCTCGCCCCTCTCACTGATTTCACGACATCGCCTGCCTGCCCTTTCTCGCACCGAGGCATCGAGGAAGAATTTCATCTCTGCATCGGGAAAGACGACGGTACCCATGTCCCTGCCTTCCGCCACCACCCCTCCGGCCGCGGCCATATCCCGTTGCACGGACAGGAGGACTTCGCGAACCACCGGCACGGCGGAAATCCGTGAAGCCAGAAGACCGATTTCCTCGGTCCTGATCTTCAGAGTGACATCCTCGCCATCGACAAATACATGAAGCCGACCTGCCAGGTCATTCAACTCTACACGGATATTGCGGCAGAGGTCTGCGAGTTCTCCCTCATTATTGACCGAATACTTTTTTTGTATCAGATGATAGGCCACCGCCCGATACAGGGCACCGGTATCCAGATAGATGAAAGAAAGCCGTTCCGCCAACAGCCGGCTGATTGTGCTTTTCCCTGCTCCGGCCGGGCCGTCAATGGTAATGACTGGTCTTTCCCTCATCTAGGTATCTCCTCTCCAGGTTTTACTCAAGTCTCTTGAATAGGGGAATTTTGCCATGATCGAAGGGTAAGTGACGGCGGCGGTCACGACCGCCAGTGCGTCGATCAAGGCATCCCAGATGGACGGATCACGTCCGGGAACGAACGACTGATGCCATTCATCGCTTATTCCGTAAAAGGCTCCAATCAGGATGGTGAGAAGCACGGCATGGCGCCTTGCAAAATGAGACCTCTCGGCGAGAAGCCACCGGCAGATCAGACATCCGAAGAAATAATACTCACTGAAATGGGCAAGTTTATCAAAACCGGTGAAAGAAGGAACCACATCCGGAAATGTTGAGACAGATGAGAGCAGGAAGATCAGTGCGGCATAAGCCAGGACCGGGGCTCCGTATATGCATTCGTGATATGCATGAAATCGCCTCATCTCTGTGATCGTCACTCACACCTCAAGATCTCTTTTCAGATTGGGCTATCTTGTGTTTCCGGATCTTATCTACAAACGGGCCCTCTTTTCGCCACATATGGCAGCTGTCGATGAGCATGGAACCGTCTGTTGCAGGAAAGGAGGGGCCCGCCCCTTCCCTTACACGGCTTAAATAGGACCACAATCCCTGAACGGCGGCCGAACTCATCGCCAGGATCAGATTTGTCAGATGCAAGCATCCCGCCGCCTTACCGAAGAGCTCCCTCGCTTCACTGGTGAATCCCGGCCGGATGCAGTGTCCCTCAAGCCTCTGAACAGAATTCTTGATATCGCGGCATTCGGCATCCGGAACGACCGGCATTTCAGCCGTGATGGAAACGATTTTCAGCTGAGGAATAGTCAGCTCCATCGTCAGCTCCACATGATGCATCAGACCCGGCTCACGCTGCTCGCGGAGTGCGTGGATGATGTAAGGGAAAAGCCTCTCGTCCGTCAAAAAGCCTTCGACGAGAAGTCGCTCTGTATCCGTCTCATAACAGTTCACTATTATCTTTCTTGAGTGAATCAGCTCCTTTTTCAACGCCATGGCTCCTTTTTGCGCAGCTCTATACCACATGGAAACGCTTCGCACAATAGACCGATTGCCCTAAATACCCGATATTTTGGGTCCGAATGACACCTTGCCTGCCGTAAAAAAAAAGGCTAGAATAAAAGCTCCTTCATTTATGGCGGAGGAAACCGTCCCAAATAGGATACAACCCGAAAGATGGAGATAACAGTGCATTCGAATCGTCCACAAAAAAACCTGTCCATACTTCTTTTGACGTTGTTGATTTTTTATATAGTGGATTCTCTACTGGGAATCGCCTGGGCATCTTTTACACTGGACGATGAAAAAAAATTGGGTAAGGAATTCTACGAAAAGCTCGAAAAGGCAAACGCCCTTTCGAAGAATGAACGGGCCAACACGTTCCTCGGCCTGCTGGGCGAACGCATACTTTCCCATAGTGACAAAGCCCCATTTGAATTCAAATTCTCGATTATCAGAAGCTCAGCGATCAACGCTTTTGCCACACCTGGAGGTTATGTCTATATCAATCAGGGTTTGATCAATCTGGTGGAGAATGAAGCCCAACTGGCGGGAGTTCTTGCCCATGAAATTGCCCATGTCAACGGCAGGCACATCGCCGAAATCGTCGACAGGTCCAAAGTCATCAACATCTCGGCGTTGGCGGCTATTCTGGCAGGCGCCTTTCTGGGAGGCAGCGGCGATGCCGTTGCGGCAGTCACTGGCTTTACGATGGCCACTGCAGCAACCCTCACCCTCAAATACAGCCGGGAGCACGAGGAAGCAGCCGACAGGACAGGCATGTCCTATCTTGTTGGAGCCGGTTACAACGGCGACGCCATGCTCGATTTTCTGAAGATCATGAGACGCTATGAATTCTACTCCAACACCATCCCCTCCTATTTTCTGACCCATCCCGGAACCGATGAAAGAACGCGCTACATTGACGCTCTGCTGCAGACCACCTACACCCGAAAAGGCGCGGAGAGCGTTATTGGAAAGCTGAAGCGGGTGCAGACCATCTTACTCCTCAATGGAAAGACGTCAGATTCAGCCAACCTCCAGCGTTTTCAAAATAGTCTGAAAGCCAATCCCGATGATCTTGATGCCCTCTACGGCCTGGCCGTCACGCAAGACAGGCTGGGAATGCTCAGCGAGTCTCTCGACACTTTCCGAGGAGCGTTACGTCTGGCCCCGGAGGATGCGGATATCCTCCGGGATCTGGGGATCGTTTACTATAAAAACGGGCAGTTCAATGACGCTTCTGCTTACCTCAGCCGTGCGCTGGGTATTGACAAGGACGATGCGGACACCCTCCTTTTCCTGGGAAGAACTTCGGAGGCCATGGGCGATATGGCAAAGGCGCTCAGTCTTTACAAAAAGCTGGAGGAAAAGCACCTGGACGACCCGGAAGTCTTATATAATCTGGCCATGGCTTATGGCAAAGCCAACCAGCCGGGAGATTCGCATTATTATTTCGGCCTGTATTTCAAGAAAAAAGAAAAGGCGGAGAGCGCCCTTTTTCATTTTAAGGCCGCTATGAAGCATTTTCCGCCGGATGCGGACCGGTCAAAGGAAATCGCCAAGGCGATCGAATCACTGAAACGTTGAGTGAAGGAGCGCCCTCTCTTCCAGCCTCCGAGATTCAGATTCTATGGCCGGTCAACGAACGACAACACTGAGGCCTTTTTTCCCCAGAACTTCTCGAATGATTGATAATTCATCCGGTGCGTAAGATGTCTCGGAAAGAAATGCGCCGTCCAGTGTCTTCATGGCGATAAAGGACTGCAACACATACAGGCGGGCTCGCTTGATTGTTTTTGCCATGGACACAAGATCGTCAAGACCGAGTTGAGATCGGACCACCGTGGTTCTGAACTCATGCTCGATCCCGGATGTCGTGATGAGTTGAATGCTCTTCCTGATTCGGGACGCATCCACCTTCACCGAAACAATCTGCCGATATCTCTTTAGCGGACCTTTGATGTCCATAGCGATATAGTCCACCAGTCGCTTGTCGATCAAGGTCGACAGAACGTCAGGGTTTGACCCGTTGGTGTCCACCTTGACAAGATACCCCATATTTTTCAGCTCTCCCAGAAACTTCCCAAGATCATTCTGAAGTGTCGGTTCTCCACCGCTCATAGTCACCGCTTCGAGCCTTCCGCGTCTATTATCCAGAAATGAAAGAACTTCTTCTTCCGGTATGACGGGTACGTATTGACCTGGATCGACCAGTTCAGGATTATGACAGTAGGGACAACGGAAGTTGCACCCCTGGGTAAAAACGGTAGCACAGATCTTTCCCGGATAATCGTTGAGAGAAACTCGCTGCAGACCGCCGATCTTCATCTTCAGAAA
>PNOO01000094.1 GCA_013824905.1 Syntrophus sp. (in: bacteria)
ACTACATCCGGATCCTACGTCGGGAAGTGAAGCCTCCAGGAAGTGCAATGGAGCTTTCCTGACAATCACTTACCCAGCTTTTCACCCATGGCCTTTCCATAGGCTTGACAGGCGCGCAGCCCTTCCGTCTCGTATCCTTTCTCATGAATGAGCCTCCGACAGGCACCGACAACATCCGGGTCGTACACGGAACCGCTGTGACTGGAGATGACCTCCAGCGCCTTATCCATGGTCGGCACGCTGTACGGCGTCTTCTTCAGCAGCTCGGTCAGGATGATCAGGCCGAAGGTGACGGAGAGGCCGATCATCCAGGTGCGGCGGGATATGGCATTGCCTGCGGAATTCATTTTCTTCATCATCCTGCTCACAGAAGTCGGTTCGTCATTTCTAACTTTTTTACTTCAGGATCTCCTTGATCAGGTCCGGAAGCTCCCGGGTATTGATGGGTTTGGCAATGTAATGATCAAAACCGGCTTCCATGATGCGCTCCTTGTCGCCCAACATGGCAAAGGAGGTCACGGCGATCATCTTGATGTTCTTCGTATCCGGTTCTCTCCGGATGATTTTTCCGGCCGTGATGCCGTCCATAACGGGCATCTGGATGTCCATGAGGATCAGATCAGGCTTATGATTCTTCGCCATTTCAATGCCGGTCTGACCATCCGCTGCCTCGATGATCTCATACCCATGAAACTCCAGGACGTCCTTGACAAGCATGCGGTTTTGAGGATTATCCTCTACTATTAAGATGCGCCGCCCCATATAAGCCTCCCTCATTCTTCGATTTTATCTTTTTTCCCTTTTCACACCGGCAAGGTAAAATAAAACCGGCTCCCCTTGCCATATTCGCTCTCCACCCAAATGCGGCCGTGATGGAGTTCCACGAGGCGCTTCGTCAGGGCCAGCCCCAGGCCGGTGCCCTCGTATTCCTTGGTTAAAACGGACTGGTGAAGCTGGGTGAACTCGCCGAAGAGCTTAGGCAGGTCCTCCTCCTTGATACCGATGCCCGTGTCCTCTATGCAGACTTCGAGCATGCGCTGCTCTTCGCTCCCATTTTCGACCGCCGCCAGGCGCGCCCGCACCGTTACCCTTCCCCCGTCAGGCGTGAACTTTACGGCATTGGAGAGAAGATTGAAGAGAATCTGCTTGATTTTTCGCTCATCGGCCTCGACATGGATATCGGCATCGGGCTCGATCTCAACGCTCAAGGCAATGCCATGTTTCAGGGCCTTCTCCTTCAGCATGACGACAGAGGAATCAAGGACCGCACGGATGGGAAAACGGCTGACATCGAATTCCATTTTCCCCGCCTCAACCTTTGAGAGATCCAGGATGTCATTGATCAGGCTGAGCAAGTGCCTTCCCGAGTTAGAAATATTATCGACATAGATTTTTTGCCGGTCATTGAGGTCTCCATAGAGTCCATCCTCCAAAACCTCGGAAAAACCGATGATGGCATTCAGAGGAGTGCGCAGTTCGTGGCTCATGTTGCCCAGAAAATCGCTCTTGGCGCGGTTGGCGTCTTCCGCCGCCTGGACGGCAAGTTGCAGGTCCAGGTTGGTCTTGTTCAATTCCTCCGTCCGCTCGTTCACCCTGTTTTCCAGCCCCCGGTTGTGGGCGGCGATCTCCTCGTAGGAATGCCCCAGCTTCTCCGCCATGTCGTTGTAGCTTTCCGCGAGTTGTTCAATCTCGTCGCGGGTGTGGACTTCAATCCGGTGCCCGAAGGAACCCTGACTGATGACGCTTGCGCCGGCCATGAGTGCGCGCAGGGGACGGGAAATGGACCGTGACCATGCCAGGGCCATGACGGCGATCAGCAGCAGAGCCACCGCTATGATGACATTGGTAATCAGACGCAGCCGGATCACGGGCGCAAAGGCCTCCTGTATCTGCATCTTCACAACCATTCCCCAGTCGAGGTAAGGGAGGTAACGCCAAACGGCGAGGACCTCATGACCCGCATAGTCGATGGAAACGCCGCTGCCCTCCTTGCCCTGGACGGCCAGACGGATGGGCGCGCCCACCAGGGGATCGGCTTCCGAATGCAACCGAAAAACTTCCAGGGGCCGGTAGCGGATAGGGCTTAAAAACAAAACGCCTGCCCCTTCCTTCCGGGCAATGAACGTCTCGCCCGTCGCGCCCAGGCCCGCCCGGTCGGCCAGCGGATCAAACAGGGGTTGGGCGTTTACCTCGATGGCCACCAGGCCGACAAAGCGCCCCGATATATCCCGGATGGGTCCCGTCGCCAGGATTCCCGGCCGGTTGTCGTGCAGGGGGTTGGGAAACATCTCGGTGATATGGATCCCTTTCCTGCCTGCGGTTACGGCCTTTCCCGTCGGATCCGGCACGGGCTTCAGCAACTGCCTTGCTTCGTCTCCGTGGGAAGTGTAAACGATCCGCCCTTGGGGATCGAGGAGATGAAAATCCAGGAGATCCTTCTGCTCCACCATGGTCTTGAACTGGCTGTCCAAGTCTTTCTTGGCGGCCAGGTAGTCGGGGTGGGTGCGGTTGTGAACATGCCTGAGGATCACGGGCAGGTTGAGCCTGATGTTGTAGAAATCCTGGGCCGCCCGTATTTCCCTCCTGATATTCTGGAAATAATTTTCGACGGCCGTCCCCTTCAGCCGGGCGATACTGTCCATCGCTTCGAGGCGAACCTCCACGAGGTTCTTCCTGGCATTGGTAAAATTCAGCACGGTGATGAATAACATGGGAATCACGGACAGAAGTACAAACAGGACAAAGAGTTTTGCCCCGATCGGCACATGGCGTTTATGTCTCTCCGTCCTCAGGAACGGATAGATTTTCCCGGCGAAAACAAGGCCCGCGCCTAAAACCGCAAAAAGAACAGCCGTATGAATGGCCATGGCACTGCTGAAACCGGGGATAAAGAAATAAAGCCAGGGGAGGCCGGTCACGTAGCCCAATAAAGCGGTGGCGCCGACGGCGGACACCACCCCGCCGATCCATCGCAAGTATCCGGACAGGCGAGACAGATTCAGGATGGCGCCGATCCCGGTCAGGGCCACAAGGATAAAATTGACGATGGTCAACAGGCAGGGTTGACCGGGGGTGACAGTATACCAGGCCTTTCCCTTCTCTTCGATGAACATGGTTTCCACGCCGAGCGGTGCGCCAAGGAACAAAGAAGCGAGATGGGCCGTCATGACCAGGAGGATCATAAACGCCACCGCCGGGAGGATCATTCTGGCTATTTCCGATTCATCCCGCCGGATCTTGACCAGCAAAAAAAGCAGCGCCCCGCTGAGAAAAAAGGACAGGGCCGTCGTGAATTTCATGCTGACCCAGGCCGGAGAGATGCTCTTCAGCAGGGGAATGTCGATCACCCAGCCGATCATGACGGCTGTCCCGGCGGCGATCACCAGGAGGCTGATGAGGATCGTCAGATTAGATCTGTTGAATGACATTCTGCATACCCCCTATCGCTCAAGCATTTTCTTCAGCAACGTCGGCAGGCCCCGGGTGTCGATGGGCTTGGAAATGTAATCGTCAAATCCCGCCGCCTTGACCCGTTCCCTGTCGCCCACCATGGCAAAGGAGGTGACGGCGATTATTTTGATATGCTTCGTCGCCGGGTCTTCCCTCAGGATCTTTCCGGCGGCGAAGCCGTCGAGTACGGGCATCTGCAGGTCCATGAGGATCAGATCGGGCATCTCCTTCCGGGCCGCCGCGATCCCCTCTTCACCGTTCGCCACCTCCAGTACCTCAAACCCGTGGAACTCGAGCAGATCCTTGATCAGCATGCGATTCTGCGGGTTGTCTTCCACAACTAAAATCCGTGGTGCCATAACTACGCTCCTCCTGGATTCCGGATCAAGCCCGGAATGACGATACAAGACACACACTACATAGCTGTCTTCTCCATAACGGCCGGTATCTCTTGACGGACGGGCAGCGTAAACGTAAATCGGCTCCCTTTGCCGAATTCGCTTTCGACCCGAATGCTGCCGTGATGGAGTTTCACTAAACGCTTCGTCAGGGCCAACCCCAGGCCGGTGCCCTGGTATTCCTTGGTTAAAACAGACTGGTAAAGCTGGGTGAACTCGCCGAAAAGCCTGGGAAGGTCCTCCTCTTTGATGCCGATGCCCGTGTCGGACACGGAGATTTCGATGAAATCTCCGTGTAGTTCAGAGTGCGAAGTTTCGAGTTTTGAATTTGAACTCGTAACCTCTGAATCATAACCAGAAACTCTCCGTGCAGCAACGCGCACTGCCCCCCCATCGGGCGTAAACTTGACGGCGTTGGAGAGAAGATTAAACAATATCTGCTTGATTTTTCGCTCGTCGGCCTCGATAGGGATATCGGCATCAGGCTCGATGTCAACGCTCAAGGCAATACCGTGTTTCATGGCCTTTTCCTTCACCATGACAACGGATGAACCCAGGGCCGCACGGAGGGGAAAACGGCTTACCTCGAACTCCATTTTCCCTGCCTCGACCTTGGACAGATCCAGGATGTCATTGATCAGGCTAAGCAAGTGCTTTCCCGATGTGTAGATATGATGTACATAGGTTTTTTGCTGGTCATTGAGGTCTCCATGGAGTCCATCCTCCAAAACCTCGGAAAAGCCGATGATGCCATTGAGAGGGGTTCGCAGTTCGTGGCTCATATTGGCAAGAAAATCGCTCTTGGCACGATTGGCCGTCTCGGCCTCGGTTTTAGCCTGTTGCAACGCCCCCGTGCGCTCAGCCACCCGCTCCTCCAGTTCTGCGTTAACTTTGCGCAGCGTATCTTCCGCCTGCTTGCGGGCCGCTTCGCGCCCCTGGAGGGAATCCGCCATCCGGTCGAACGCAGAGGAGAGTTCGCCGATCTCGCCCCTGTTCTTGCCCAGACCCGTCCTAACGCCCAGATCGCCCTCCTCCACACGCCGCGTGGCCGCTAATAATCTCTTGACGGGGTTTGCTATGTTCCGATTTCCCAGCCACCAGGCCCCGGAAAAGGCGAGCAGTGCAATGAAGCCGAGCAATGAAAGCTGGGTGATCATCATGCGCCGCGCCTCTGCGAAGGCGGCTTCAATAGGTATCCCGACGGTGACATAGATTTCGCCTCCCACCAGCCCAAGTTTTGTGAAACCATAGAGACGCTCTTTTTCATCAACACCCCGGGCTTCTACGGTGCCTTCCTTCATGGTCAAAAATTTCCGGACGATCTCCGCCTCGGGCAGGGACTTGCCCACAAAGCCGCCTGCGGGATGGCGCATAAGGACAGTGCCCTTCTGGTCAAAAACGGTGATGACAGACCCTTCCGGCAGTTTTTCCCTTTCCGGAGATATGCCGAGGACATCCAGATTAATGGCCGTCAGCAGAATGGCCTTGAGGTTGCCTTTATCGTCCAGTATGGGTCCCGCCGCGGGGAGGATCGGTTTGCCTGCCTGATGTCCAATGACATATTCTCCGAGGGTAAAAAATCGGTTTTGCAACATAGACTGAAACCAGCTCCGGTCCGCATAATTGACCTTCTTCATCATGGGAAGGCTGGTAACATATAAATCTCCATTGGGCAGGGCGATACTGATGACCGAATATAATTTACTATGATCACTTTGAAGATTGGTCAGAATTATTTTAGAGGCCGCCCGATCCAGTTGCTGGATAGTCGGCAGATGGGAAAGGATCGTAAGGATAGTTCGCGTTTGCTGGATGATGTCTTCGTGTGTCTTCGAGATATCCTTCGCCATATTCAGCGTTTTGTCATAGTTGTCGCTACGGGCATGGCGCCGGGCTTCCATGCTATTGTAGAGTGAATAGGCAAACAGGGGAAGCAGGGTAACGACGATCAATAGGATCAACTTGAACCGCAGGCTGGTTAAAATATACCGTTTCATATGACCACCTCCGCATGATTGCCACTCTCTTCATAGATCTCGTCAAACCGCCGGCGGTTGTCCTTGAACGCTTCCAGAAGATCGAGGTTGATGGGTTCGTCGTCAATGCAGAGGATCATTTTTCTCGAGTTTCCCATGCTTGATGCCCTCGTCAAAAGCCTGACAACCCCCTATTCTGTCATTCCCGTGAAAACGGGAATCCAGTTATTTCAGTTAGCTCCGTGCTCTCTGGATTCCCGCCTACACGGGAATGACGACTTTTGACGAGAGAGTCATGGTTGCCTCCAGAAATCAGGTCGTGCGTCTCTTGTTAATTTTCTAGCCCCCCCCGAAAACGGGGAGGGTGAAGATAAACCGGCTCCCTTTGCCATATTCGCTCTCCACCCAAATGTTGCCGTGATGGAGTTCCACGAGGCGCTTCGTCAGGGCCAGCCCCAGGCCGGTGCCCTCGTATTCCTTCGTTAAAACGGAATGGTTAAGCTGGGTAAACTCCCCGAAGAGCCGGGGCAGGTCCTCCTCCTTGATCCCGATGCCCGTATCAGACACGGAGATTTCGACGAAATGATTTTCATTCCCGCGCTCTATCGCGTCATTCCCGCGCAGGCGGGAATCCAGTTTCTCTTCGTCACTGCGGCTGGATTCCCCGGTCAAGCCGGGGAATGACAAAATATCGCCGGAGAGCGACGGAAGGAGTAAACGTGCAGCGACGCGCACGCTCCCCCCATCGGGCGTGAACTTGACGGCGTTGGAGAGGAGATTGAATAGAATCTGCTTGATTTTCCGCTCATCCGCCTCGATATGGATGTCGGCCTCGGGCGCGACCTCAACGGTCAAGGCAAGGCCATGTTTCATGGCCTTTTCCTTCACCATGACAACGGATGAATCCAGGGCCGCACGGATGGAAAAACGGCTTACCTCGAATTCCATTTTCCCTGCCTCGACCTTGGACAGATCCAGGATGTCATTGATCAGGCTAAGCAAGTGCTTTCCCGATGTGTAAATATGATGGGCATAGGTTTTTTGCCGGTCATTGAGGTCACCATAGAGCCCATCCTCCAAAACCTCGGAAAAGCCGATGATGGCGTTCAGTGGGGTTCGCAGTTCGTGGCTCATGTTGGCAAGAAAATCCGACTTGGACCGGTTGGCGGCCTCCGCCGCCTGCTTGGCCGCCAGGAGGTCCCTCCGGCTCTCTGAGAGTTCCCGGAAGATCGTGTCATGAGGGTTTTGGATCCCCGTTACGATAATGGCCCGGTAAATCAGGTAAAAAGAGGCGATCTTGAAGAAATGGCCGACGATGTTGGACAAACCATAGTTGCTGACATAAAAGGTGAAGGCGAGTTCGGTGAAGACCTTGAGGAAAACGGACCAGAACAGATAACGGAAAAGGACGCTGTCCATCCCTTCCCGCCGTCGCCAGAGAAACAGCAGGGACGCCAGGAACAGAACTGAAATAAGGTATTCGCTGCCGAGTTTGAAGGGCGTCTGACCCACGCCGGCGATGAAGCAGACCGGAAAGACCTTCACGACGAAAACGGAACCCAGCAGAAGAACGGTCACGATAAAATAGGCCAAAAAAATCCAAAGGGTTCGGATTCTCCCTATTCCTTTGGAAAAAAAAGTGAATGCGAGAAAGAATGTAATGCCCTCCAGGTAACGGGAGGCGATCCACAATTGATTTGCATAAAAGTCATAGTCTTTGAAAATGCCCATCCCCTGATAACCCAGGGTATGGAACAGATCCAAAACGCCGATGAACAGATAGCCGATGCCAATGAGCGCCAGGTAGGTGTGCTGGATGTACCGCAGGGAATTCCAGGCGATGATAAAAATAGTGAAGGCGATGGTGATGCTGAAAATTTCGGTAACGACATGGAATAACAAATAGTTATAGAAACTGGAGACGAGCAGGGCGACGGCGACCCCAAGCCCGACAGAAGCCAGAATCATTCTCCCTTTCAGATCTCTTCTTTCCATTTTTTCTCCTCACTGATCTCCCGGAGTCTCCTTATGATTGCCACACTCTTCATATAGCTCATCAAACCGCCGGTGGTTGTCTTTAAAGGCTTCCAGTATGCGCGGATCAAAGTGTCCCGGCATGGTGCGCCCGTCCCCTTCGACGATGATGCTAAAAGCCCGCTCATGAGTGAAGGGGGGTTTGTAGGGCCGCCTGCTGCGCAGGGCGTCGTAAACGTCCACGATATTGAATATCCTGCCTTCGAGAGGGATTTCCACCTCCTTCAACCCCGCCGGGTATCCCGTTCCGTCCCAGCGTTCATGGTGATGGCAGGCAAAACGTTCTGCCGCTTGCATGATGGGATAACGGCCGCCGGAAAGGATGCGCGCGCCAACGGCGGTGTGGGTTTTCATAATATCGAACTCCTCTTTGGTCAGCGGGGCCTGTTTTAAAAGGATGGTATCGGGGATGCCGATCTTGCCGATGTCGTGCATGGGACTGGCATAAAAGAATGTGTCCACATCTTCGCTGGCACAGCCGATTTCCCTCGCCAGAAACCGGACGTAATGGCCCGTGCGCTGGATGTGGCAGGCGGTATCGTCATCCCGGTGTTCCGCCGCTCTGGTGAGGCGGTAAACGCTGTCGATGAAGGACTCCCGGAGCTCCTGCGTCTTCTCCGCCACCTGGATGGTGAGAATCTTGTTGTGGTCTTTCAGAAAATCATCGAACTCCTTGATCCGGAGAAGATTTTGCACACGGACGAGGAGTTCGCTGCTGTCAACAGGCTTGCCCAGGAAATCGTTGGCCCCCGCTTTCAGCCCCCGCAGCCGGGATTGCTTATCCGCCAGAGCGGTGATCATGACTACGGGGATATGATTCAGGACGGGATTATCCTTGATGATCCGGCACACCTCGAAGCCGTCTATTCCGGGCATCATCACATCGAGCAGGACGAGATCCACCGCCTGGGCGTTCATCATTTCCAAGGCATCCTCACCACTTTGCGCCTTCAGGATGATGTAATCCTTTAGCCGCAGAAACGCCTCCAGAAGATCGAGGTTAATGGGATCGTCGTCAACGCAGAGGATCATTTTTCTCAGGTTTTCCATGGTTGCCTC
>PNOO01000095.1 GCA_013824905.1 Syntrophus sp. (in: bacteria)
GCATGATGGACTCTCCTTCCTCTTCTCGACTGTAAGTTTGATTCGCTTTATATACAACAAAAAACCCGCTGCTTCCATACCGGTCAGCGGGTTGTCACGTTCATGGATCCTAAAACAGACCTTCACATGAGCAGACCTCCCCGTCCGGTGTAATAACACATGCACATCATTATGATCAGTAAATCATTTTCCCGCTTCATTCTGCAACTTCTCCTGTTGTCTTAATACCATCGTGGCCAGCGTGGTGTTTTCCAGCATCTGCTGCATGCCCTTCGACGCCTCCCCCCAGATTTCACGCGAGATACAAGAAGGTGACCGCTCGCAGAGGGATGGACTGTCAACACAGTCGACCAGACACAGGGACCCTTCCAGGACCTGGAGAATCTCCTTCAGGGAGATGCGCTCCGGCTCCTTCCCCAAGACATAACCGCCGTGCGCCCCTCGCGTGGAGTTGATGAGACCCGTCGATTTTAAGGGGTTGATCAGCTGCCAGAGGTACTTCGCGGAGATCCCTTGTCGCTCGGCGATATCCTTCAAATAGATCGGGCCGTTTCCATAGTGGAGGGCAAGATCGAACATCAAACGTACACCGTAGCGTCCCCGCGTCGACAATTTCATTGAAAAACCCTGTTTCCATCTTGCTTATCTCTACTGTTTTGGTAGAGATTATAGTCATAAAAACCATCCTGTCAAGAAAATTATTTATTGCTTATCATTCTTGACTTCCATAGCCGTTTCGACTACTGATTGCCTTCCATAGCAGGGGACATTTTTTTAGATGCCGGCAGGAACCAACGAACAGCGCTTGAAACGAGAGTCAGGAGATCGTCCAACCCATGGATGCACAGACCCGTAAGGAAAATGTCGCCCTCCTTTCCGTCATTTCCAACACGACGCTGGTCGTCATAAAGCTGATCGCGGGGGTTTCGATCGGATCGGTATCAGTGATGTCGGAGGCGATCCATTCCGGCGTCGATCTTGTGGCCGCCATTATTGCCCTCTTTTCCGTGAAAACCTCCAGTCTGCCGGCGGATGGGAAGCACCCTTTCGGCCATGGAAAGATCGAAAACATATCCGGGACCGTCGAGGCCCTGCTGATCTTTGTTGCCGCGGGATGGATCATCTGGGAGGCCGTCAATAAACTTCTCGAACCGCAACCGATGGAAACCGTCGGCCTGGGCATCGCTGTCATGCTTGTCTCCGCCGTTGCCAACCAGCTTGTCTCCCTAAGGTTGTTCAGGGTGGGGAAGGAGACGGATTCGGTCGCCCTCATCGCCGACGGCTGGCACCTCCGGACCGATGTTTACACCTCGGCGGGCGTCATGGCCGGCCTCACCGTCATCTGGAGCGGAGAGCTTCTCTTCCCCGGTGTCCATTTCCACTGGCTGGACCCTGTCGCAGCTATCGGCGTCGCCTCCCTCATCGTCAAAGCGGCCTGGGACCTGACCCGGCAGTCGGCAGGCGGTCTGATGGACGAGACGCTTCCCCCCGAAGAGGAGGAGGAGATCCGTCGACTGATTTGCTCCCAGCTGCCGGTGGTCCACGGCTACCACCAGCTGCGCACCCGCAAGGCCGGCCACTTCCGGTTCATCGAGGTCCACATACAGGTGGACGGTAAGATGTCCGTCGAAATCGCCCATGCCCTTAACCAGGACCTGGTTCGGCGGATCAAGGAACGCTTTCGTCAGGCGACGGTCACGGTGCATACCGAACCGTGCAACGGTCAATGCGCCGAGAAGTGTCTTGCGGGCTGCCTCCTGACGGAAACGGAACGGACCCGTATCCGGCAAACGGTTGCCAGACCAATCGAAATCGTGTAGATAAAACCGATCATCTTCTTCATGTTCTCGGAGGATCAATACATCATGCGCATCGCCATCATGGGACAGGCTGCCTTCGGCGCTAAAGTTTTGGAAACCTTGGCGGATCGCGGCGAAGAAGTAATCGCCTCCTGGCTCCCCCAGGGCAATGCGGGGGCGAAACCCGACCCGCTGAAGGTCGCCGCCGACAGCCGACGGATCCCCGTCTATCAGCCGAAAAACTACAAAGCGCCGGAAACTTTACAGGAATTCAAGACTTTGAATCCTGATCTGCTGATTATGGCCTTCGTCACCGACATCATCCCCCCGCCCTTTATCGAAACGCCCTCGCGAGGGGCGATCTGCTACCACCCCTCTCTTCTCCCCCGCCACCGCGGCGGGAGCGCGATCAACTGGGCACTGATCATGGGAGATAAGGAAACGGGCCTTTCCATTTTCTGGACGGACGCCGGTATCGACACGGGACCCATCCTCCTCCAAAAGCGGGTCCCCATCGATACGGAGGATACGACCGGATCGCTCTACTTCAACCGGCTTTTTCCCCTCGGCGTCGAGGCGATTGCGGAATCCGTCGCTCTCATCAAGGCGGGGCGGGCGCCGCGTCTGGGCCAGGACGAAAGCCTTGCCACGTATGAGCCTCTCTGCAACGACCAGGTCGCCCGGATCGACTGGGAAAGACCCGCGGAGGAGGTTCACAATCTCATCAGGGGCTGCGATCCCCAGCCCGGCGCGTACACGTTCTATCAGGGGGAAAAGGTCCGCCTCTTCGATGCCCGGCGTGTCGACGCCGTTTTGTCCGCTCGGCCGGGAGAAGTCATCAGAGCGGATGCGGCTGAATTCATTGTGGCCGCCGGCAGCGGGGCGATCCGCATCGGCAAGGTCCGAACGGAGGCGGGAAAACAGGAAGCCGTCGCCTTCGCCGCACAGACGGGGCTGAAGGTGGGCAGTTCTTTCACTAGAGACTGACGCAATAGAAATGGGAGGCCGTGATGCACACTGTGATCGGCGGCTATTGCCCGGGGGCGATCGGCCGCGTCGCCGAAATGCATGCGGAATATTATCACCGCTACTGGGGGTTCGGCCTCTTCTTCGAGGCCAAGGTGGCGAAAGAACTCACGGAGTTCCTTTGCCGCTTTGAAAAGGGGCGCGATGGTTTCTGGACGCTCATGAGCGGTAACCGAGTGGAGGGGGCGATCGCCATCGACGGCCTGAAGGCGGCAACCAACGGGGCGCATCTCCGCTGGTTCATCGTCTCTCCGGAACTCAAAGGCAGCGGCTGGGGCCGGCGGCTTATGACAGAGGCGGTCACCTTCTGCGACCGGCTAGCGTATCAACGGATCGGGTTATGGACCTTCGCCGGCCTCGATACGGCCCGCCACCTCTACGAAGCATTCGGTTTCCGCCTCGTTTCCCAAGAGGAGGGCGAGCAGTGGGGAACCCGCGTCGTCGAGCAGCGATTCGAGCGCAACCAGGACAGCAACTAATCCCAAGGCCGGTCACCCCAATCCGGGATGCAGCCCTGGACCACATCAAGGGCGCAGTCTCCCCTGAAAATAGACAAGGATCGACCCAAACCCTGATAAAATCTCCTTGACAGGCAAGGCTCCATTTCTTATCCTCATCGTAAACAAAAGCAAGGGGTCATCCGTCCGTTTCAGTTCTGTATTTTTGTAAAGAAATGAAATTAAAAGATAAAGTCGCAATCATCACCGGGGGGGGAAGAGGGTTGGGCCGTTCCGTAGCCCTGGCCTTCGGCAGACAAGGAGCGAAGATCGTCCTTGCGGCCAGGGGCAAGGGAGAAATCGACCAACTGGCCGAACAACTGCGAGCCTTGAGAAAGGATGCCATCGCCGTCCCCACGGATATCTCCGACGAGGATCAGGTGAACCACCTGATCGAAAGGACCCTGGAGGCATACGGTACGGTGGATATCCTGGTCAACAACGCCGGGGCAAGAGGCCCCATCGGCCCTATTCATAACACATCCTTGTCGGACTGGGAACGGGCCTTGAGGGTCAACCTGACTTCGGCATTCCTTTGCTCAAAAGCCGTTCTCCCGACCATGATGGGGAAAAAAGAAGGAAAAATCATCATTGTGGCCACCACGATGACGCTCAGACCGAATTTAACCCCATACATGGTTGCAAAGGCAGGGCTTATCCACTTTGCCAAACAGCTATCCCGCGAACTCAAAGAGTACAACATCCAGGTCAATGTCATTCATCCCGGCGTCATGGATACACGCATGCAGGAGGAGATCAGAACGGCCGGCACACAAGCGATTGGGACCGATATGTTTGAGAGGCTCAAAGAGGAGGGCATTTTGCAGTCGCCGGACGAGCCGGCGAAACTGATCCTCTTTCTGGCATCCACGGCAGCCGACGGCATTAATGGAGAATATCTGTCTTTTGACGACAAAGCAGTGAAATCCCTCATTTTCCAAACGTGAGTTAAGCGGTTTCAGATTTCCTCCCCCCGACTTCCTTATCCTCATTTTGATCGGAGAGAGTGAGGCGAGCGATGAACTTATTTTCTTAGGAGACCATGTTCACCAGGCTGGCAAACATTTTCACCAAAACACATCGGGACTTTGAGGCATTCCAGATTGAGGCCTCCACATACAGCGCCCTGGAATGCCGGGTCTGCCCGCGCGACATTTTCGGGGAGCGGTGGATCTTTCAGAATATGTCTATGGAGACCTTCGAAAAGATCGGCCGGTATTTTCATCTTACCCAATGGGTCTCTTTTTACGGATGGGGGGATCCGCTGGAAAATGAGCATATCTTTTCCATGCTTCGCCTGGCCAAGGAAAAAGGGTGTTTGACCGGCCTTTCCACCAACGGCACGCATTTAAGCGAGACCCTTTCCGGTCAATTGTTGTCCACAGGTCTGGATCTGATGGTGGTCTTCCTGGAGGCGGCCACCCACGAGATTCAGGCAACCCTGGTTGCAGGGTCCGATTTCAAGAGGATTCTGGAGCAGGTCGAAGGATTCGTCCGTTTAAGAAACTCCCTCGGTTCCGATACGCCTAAGGTCAAGCTCTCTTTCCCCATGACCCGAATGAATATGAAGGAGCTTCCCGAGCTCGTTCCCTTTGCGGCAAAAATGGGTGTGGATGAGGTGGTCTTCCATAACCTCGATTACCTGCCGGATGAACGATGCAACATCCTGCGCGCCTTCTATCACGAGTCCCCCACCGCCATCTTTGAGCAAAGCATCGCTGAGATCCACAGGCTGGGGAAAGAATCGAACCTCTCGGTTAACACCTTTCCGCTGAAGGTCGAAGAGAAGCTTGTTTGTGAGCACAATCCCCATATAAGGGCATTCTTCTCGGCGGATGGCGCCGTGGCGCCTTGCCCTTATCTTATGATTCCGAAAAAAGGCGACATTCGCAGGATTTTCATGAATCGAGAGGTCCATGTTCCGCAGACCTCTTTTGGAAACATCCGGGAAGAAGATTTCCTTTCGGTCTGGGACAAGGATTCCTACAGAAAATTTCGAGAAATCTTTCAAGAGCGAAAGAAGGCTGAAACGGATCCGGTTCAGCTTTTGGATGTGTTATCCAATATCAGCGCTTCAATGCTCAAAGACATTACGCCGAAAAAGCCCCCTCCTCTGTCCGAACTTTGCCAAACCTGCTACAAGGCATACGGGGCTTGAGCGTATGATTTTCACACGGATGGGCGCCCTATGGATGGCAATCCCCGGCGTGGGAAGGACCCCCACTATGACAGAATCTCCTTGACAGACAAGAGCTCTATTCGTATTCTCGCGGCAAATAAAGTAAGTCTATATCAATCATCATGGATTTGCTGAAGGGGTATTTGATGAACAAGAAGAACGCCATCCGAATCGTGGCATTAGGGGCAAATGCGGCAGGCCTCAGAGCCGCCGCCCGGGCAAAGAGGCTTTTACCGAATGCCGCCGTCACCGTCATCGATCGAGGCAAATTCATTTCTTATGGGGCCTGCGGGATGCCCTATCTGGTTTCCGGAGACATCGAGACCGCCGATAAGCTCCGCGAGACGGCGTATGGCGTGATCCGGGATCCGGATTTCTTCCGGAAAGCCAAAGGACTTGAGGTCGTCGTCCAGACCGAAGCGGAACGGATCGACCGAGAAGCCCGCCGAGTCGTCTGTAAATCCCTTTTGACCGGGGAGATCCAAGAGTATCCCTACGACAAGTTGATTCTGGCCACCGGAGCCACACCGATCGTGCCTCACGGGATCCCCAGGAACAGCCCCCGCATATCCACTTTCAAGATTCTAGAAGATGCGATTGTCTTACGGAAGGCACTCCAATCCGGACAGATCAAAAAGGTCGGCCTTGTAGGCGCAGGGCCCATCGGCTGTGAGCTGGCCGAAGCGTTCACGGCCATGTGGGGCGCCAAGGCGATCCTCTTTGACGCTGCTCCCACCATCTTGCCCGCCATGCTCGATCCGGAAATGGCCCGCGCCGTGGAAACCTATATGAAGGACGAAGGGGTGGAAATCCATACGAATTGTCCGGTGCTGGGCGTTGTTGAGTCTAAGGAAGGGGTCACCGTCAAAACACCCAAAGGCGACTTCGAAGTGGATCATGTCATCATCGCCATAGGGGTGAAGCCCGATAGCACCCTTGCCGCCGATTGCGGACTGAAGATCGGCAAGACGGGCGGGATTGTCGTGGACGAGAGGATGACGACAAGCGATCCGAACATCTTCGCCGCCGGCGATTGCGTGGAGCTGAAGCATCTCGTCTCGGGGAGGCCCATTATCCTTCCGCTCGGTTCGCTGGCCAATCGGGAGGGGCGGGTGATCGGTTCGAATCTTGGCGGGGGTGACGAGCGATTCGGACCGGTAGTGGGCAGTGCAGCGGTGAAGGTCTTCGATATGAACGTATCGTCCACCGGGCTCACGACGAAAGCGGCGGAGGAAACCGGATTCGATCTGGGCGTGGCGTGGGGGAGTTTCGCGGACAGAGCCGATTACTATCCCGGATTTGAGAATCTCCATTTGAAACTTCTATACGACAGGAAGACGACCAAACTCTTGGGGCTTCAGGGTTACAGCAAGGGGGAAGTGGTCAAGAGGGTGGATGTGTTTGCGTCGCTCCTCAGGCATGGAGGAAAGCTTGAGGACCTGCTCGATACGGAGTTCGCCTATGCACCGCCGTTTGCTCCGGCAGTCGATCCCTTGTATTCGATCGCCTGCACGGCCCGAAATGAGCTCTTGGAGGGGATTCAATCCCTCCCGCCGGACGCCGATCTCGGTGATCGGTTTATCGTCGATGTCCGCCGGACCAAGGAGGCATCCGATCGACCGCTGCCGGAAAAAGGCACGAAGAATTTGCCCTTTGAAGAGTTCCGGACGATTTGTGATCAGGTACCGAAAGATAAGGACGTGGTTTGCATTTGCTCCAAGGGAGTGCGTTCCTCCGAAGCCGCGCGCATCCTCAAGGAAAAGGGCTGCGCCGACGTCAAATACGTCGGCGGCGGCTCACTGATGAAACTGGCTCAAAAGGCGCGGTAAAAAGCAGAATTTGATCAATTGACCTGGAGAAAGAAATGGAACTGACTTCGGAAGAAAAAGAGATGCTCTGTAGAATCGCAAATAATCCATACAGCGGAGGCGCCTATAAGCGCGCGACATGGATCGACATGATCTGCCCTACCAAAGCGGACAAGGCGGTGCTGGAGACCCTCCGTCACAAGGGCCTCGCGGAAACCGGATTGGGAGGAACCGTTGCGGGCGATCCCTATGATGCCTGTTGGTTGACACCGAAAGGGAAAGGGCTCATTCCTCTTTGATCAGTTGGTACAGCAGACGGTCCATGGGATCGATGAGGCGCTTGAAATGTCCTCCGTGACTCATCGCCGATGCGAAAAGCTCATGCCTCAGGCGACTGATCTCCTTATCCGCGCACTCCACAGGAGAAAGAGAAGCGTTCATCATGTATAACCGCTCCCTGATCAGAAGGCGCTTTGCCTTGTCGCAGAAGGGAATGAGTTGCCCCCTGATCTCCTTCAGCTCCTCTTTCCAGTGCGATGGGGCAATAGCGCCGGCAATGGCCGACCGGCCGTCAGGGCCTGAAGCGCCGGGATTGTTGAGAACTTCCCTGATCTCCCCAATCATTGCGGCCAGCGTGGAGTATTCCAGACCCCGGACGCCCCTTCGCCATTGAAGAAGCTGAGGATTCCGCCAATACCACAGGAAGTTTCTCACACCTGTAGCGATCAGTTCGGTGATGGCCGCGTGGATTTCTTCGACCGAATCGAGAATGTTCTTCGGAACACCCTTGAAGGACCGTCCCGGCTTACACCTCGTGCCCGGTGGAGGATCGGAAGGACGGCATGAAGATGGGAAACCCCAGAGATTTCGCAGAACGGCGGCGCCGTTTGGGTCTCCAGGCGTATCGAAATGGACCAGTGACAGGATCACCCTCCCGCTGCCAAACCGTCCCTCCAGAACCCCGGGCTCACCGCGCAAACGCGACGGGTCTAAAAGAATACCATAGCGCTGCTCCAGCTCGGGCCAGCCGATGATCCCTCCGTCCACCACATTGATATCCGCGCTGAAAGCGTCCGCTTGCGCCTCTTCATACCTCGCCAGCACCTTGATATTCGGATCCTCAACCTGAAACTGTGAAGGCCACCAGAGGTAAAATACAGGTGTATTGATCTCTTGCCACATCGCGTGCCCGGCACAGGAGAGGCGGATAGGACCACTGAAACTGGGGACCCTTTCCCTCGGAGCCTTCCTTTTGATCGGCAGGAGATCGAGCCCGCTTTCCGTGGCCATTCCCGCACCACCGCAGATCCCCAGGTAATTGCCTCCTCTCGCTACAAAACGCCTGATCTCTTCCATCCCCCGATCTTCAAGGGCGTTGATCTTGTTCGACGCCCAGCCACCCGGGACAAAGATCATCCGGTAACGGGAGAGCGCCCCCCTCCGAACATCGTCAGAACGGAGAAGGTTGAAAGGCAGTTTCGCCTCTCTGAGCGCCTGCCGGGCCATCAGCCCCCAGAGGAACGATTCGTCCCAGAGAAGGGCACAGGGTCTTTT
>PNOO01000096.1 GCA_013824905.1 Syntrophus sp. (in: bacteria)
TGTTGGTTGCCATAACGAGGCCGGACGGATCAGAGCTGAATTTGTCCTTGCCATAAAGGGCCATGTGCGCCGGCGACCTGAAGGGATGGAGAATCCCGATCTGAAAAGCGGTGCGATAGAAGTCATGGCCAATGATCTGGAGATCCTCAACGAATCGAAGACTCCACCCTTTCTTCTCGACAGCACGGCGGAAATCTCTGAAAATGTACGACTCAAGTATCGCTATCTCGATCTTAGGCGTCCCGAAATCCAGAAAAACCTCATCCTGAGAAGCCGCGTTGCTGCGGCCACTCGAGAGTATCTCGGCAGGGAGGGATTCATTGAGGTGGAAACCCCGTTCCTGACGAAAAGCACCCCCGAAGGCGCGCGCGATTATCTGGTTCCCAGCCGCGTCAATCAGGGGATGTTCTATGCCCTGCCCCAGTCGCCGCAGATCTTCAAGCAGTTACTGATGGTTTCCGGTTTCGACCGGTATTATCAGATCGTCAAATGCTTCCGAGACGAGGACCTCCGGGCCGACCGACAGCCGGAATTCACCCAGATCGATGTGGAGATGTCCTTCATTACCCAAGAAGATATCATACGGATCATGGAAGGGATGATAGCCCACCTCTTTTCAGCCTGCCTTGGCAGAGAACTGCCCCTTCCCTTCCCCCGGATCTCCTATCAGGAGGCGATGAATCGCTTCGGAAAGGACAGCCCCGACATGCGTTTCGGTCTGGAGATCCGCGACCTAACGGATATATTGAGGAATTCAGGATTCAAGCTCTTCGCAGAGATCGCCTGCGGAGGCGGTGTAATTAAAGCCATCTGTATAGAAAACGGGAACTCTCTCTCCCGTAAGGATCTAGATGAACTCAAGGATTTTGTCGTTCAGTATGGGGCGAAGGGTCTGGCCTGGGCAAAGGTGATTCCGGACGGATGGACTTCACCGATTTTTAAATTCCTTAGTCCTGGTGAGATAGCAGCTGTCAATAAAAAAATGGGCGCTCACGAGGGTGCCGTTCTCCTTTTTGTAGCCGATTCTCCGGACGTCGCCCGCAACACCCTGGGTAATCTACGGACCCACCTGGCGAAGAAACTGGAACTGATTGATCCCAAGTCATTAGCCTTTACCTGGGTAACCGAATTTCCGCTTTTCGATTACAGTGAGACGGAAAAAAGATTCGTTTCCACCCACCACCCCTTCACGTCTCCGGTCCGGGAAGAAATACCCTTGATCGAAGAGGATCCGGGAAAGGTCCATGCCCAGGCCTATGACTTGGTCCTCAACGGATCCGAGATCGGGGGAGGCAGCATCCGGATACACCGGAAAGAGACACAGGCACTGATTTTCAAGGCTCTTGGCCTGAGCGATGAAGAGGCGAAAAGCAAGTTCGGTTTTCTCCTCGATGCTCTGGAATATGGAACGCCTCCTCATGGGGGAATCGCCTTCGGTCTTGACCGGATCGTCATGCTGATGACGGGCGCGGATTCCATTCGGGACGTGATCGCCTTCCCCAAGACCCAGAAGGCCACCTGTATGCTCACAGACGCACCATCACAGGTCAGCGTGGAGCAGCTCATGGAACTTTCGCTCAAGGTCGTAACCTGATTTTTTTATTGACAAAGCATTGCGATATACCTATTCTTGCGTCACACAAAGGGTATGGATCACAAAACAATTACGAATGACTGATGACTTTGATCTTATGACTTTCATTGGAGAAAATAGAAACAAAAGACAACGTGTATGCGCGGCTGCCCGTGGGGCGTTGCCGTCGCGCACCATATTGAAACCCGGATAAAAGCATCCGGGGGTGTGGGCAGCGAGGGCACGGTTTATTTATGTGCCCTTTTTTTATTTTTATGGAGAATTTGAACACTCAAAACTATGGGGGACCTGAGTCATGGCAAGATGGAATAATGATAAAAAGGTGCTCGATCATGAGCATACGAACTTTTGGAAGTTTGATCTCAAGGAGGTGTCGGAACCAAACCTCCAGAAGGATGTTTTTCCTTATGACGAGGTCTGCCGGATCGATTTTGACCACCGGATCATTTCAATTAATCCAGCGGAGGACATGTTTATTACAGACACGACTTTCCGAGACGGACAGCAGGCAAGGCCTCCATATACCGTACAGCAAATCGTTGATCTTTATACGCTGATGAGCCGCCTCGGCGGACCCAACGGTGTGATCCGACAGTCCGAATTCTTCCTATACAGCGTCAAGGATCGGGAGGCGGTGGAAAAATGCCAGTCTCTCGGCTTACGCTATCCGGAAATCACAGGTTGGATCAGGGCCAGTACAGAGGATGTCCCACTAGTCAAACAAGCAGGGCTTAATGAAACCGGGATCCTCACTTCCGTCTCCGATTACCATATATTTCTTAAGTTAGGGAAGACACGTAGACAGGTACTGGAGGACTATCTCGCCATCGTCCGTTCAATTCTCGCTGCAGGTATCATCCCCCGCTGTCATTTTGAAGACATCACCAGGGGTGACATTTACGGTTTCTGTATCCCCTTTGCTATCGAACTCATGAAATTGAGAGAGGACAGCGGTATCGACATTAAAATAAGGCTCTGCGACACCATGGGATACGGTGTGACATATCCGGGCGCAGCTCTCCCCAGGAGTGTGGACAAGCTCGTCAGGGCGTTCATTGAGGATGCGGGAGTTCCCGGTCATCTTCTGGAGTGGCATGGGCACAATGATTTTCACAAGGCCATGATCAACGCAACCACAGCCTGGCTCTATGGTTGCAGTGCAGCGAATACCACATTGCTCGGTCTTGGCGAACGGACGGGAAACCCACCCATGGAGGGGCTGATCATCGAATACATCAGTCTCCGTGGTAATGCAAACGGGATAGATACGACCGTCATCACTGACATTGCCCGCTATTTCGAAAAAGAGATCGGGATTCGGATTCCGCCGAATTTCCCGTTTGTGGGGGCGGATTTCAACGTGACCAGAGCCGGGGTTCATGTCGACGGTCTAATCAAGTGTGAAGAAATCTACAATATCTTCGACACGACAAAGATTCTGAATCGCCCGATTATCCCAATGATCACTGACAAGTCGGGTAAGGCCGGTGTTGCTTTCTGGATCAACACTCATCTCGGACTCACGGGGGATAACACCATAGATAAGCGTCACCCAGGCATCTCCCGAATCCATAAGTGGATTACCGAGGAGTATGAAGGCGGCCGTATGACAAGTATATCGAACGAGGAGTTGGAAAAACGGGTAAGAAAATACCTGCCCGAGCTTTTCATGTCCGATCTGGAGAAGATCAAGTTTATGGCGGCTCAGGCGGCAGTGTCTGTGGTGGAAAAGGTCATCGATCATCCGGATATGAAGACAATGAAACCGGAGCTACAAGAACCGGTGATGCAGCAATTCATCGAAGAGAATCCTTCGATCCAGTTCGCCTATGTCGTCGACATGAACGGACGCAAAACGACACGGAATATCACCAATATTGCCGACCGATCCAAGTATGAAAACTACGGCATCGGCACGGATCAGTCGGATCGCGAGTGGTTCATCAAACCGCTCCAGTCCGGAAAGATTCACGTCACCGAATTCTACATTTCCAAGATGACCGGGGCTCTCTGTATTACCGTTTCTGCACCGATCGTGGACCAACGGGACGAGATGGTCGGGATTTTTGGTGTCGACATCAAATTCGAAGACTGGGTCAAGCGTGCTGAAGATATTGCCGAGGCGACACAGATCGCCCTCCGCGGTGAGTACGAGGCAAAATCACGATCAGACCGATGGCTGTGAGTCGCGGCAATGATTTCGTGACTTTTTATTCTCCATCAATCTGCCATTGATCGTAGGGGCGATCATTCACCGGTGCGGAATAGGATGAAAGCTCCATGATAAACCGAGAGGGGCTCACGGGAAGATGACCCATCCCCCGTGCATAATCAGTCAAAGGATAGCAGAGATAAAGTTGATCCTTCGCACGGGTGACCGCCACATAGAAAAGACGGCGTTCCTCTTCTTCCCCTCCCGGTTCCTTAAGGGCACGGGCGAGCGGTATCATCCCTTCACTGCACCAAACCATGAACACCGCCATCCATTCCAGTCCCTTCGCCTGGTGAATGGAAGAGAGTATGATACTGTCTTCAACAACCCCTTCCGGACGGCTCTCTTCCGTTATGCCGGTCAGGAGCGCCAGTTCACTCAGGAAATCCTCTAGAGTGGAAAACCTGGAGGCAAAGTTTGCCAATTGGAGGAGGTCTTCCTCTCGAGAGGCGGCATCGGCAAATTTTTCCCGCAAAAGATCACGATAACCGCTTTTCAGGATGACGTCGATGAGCTCCGGCGGGCTGTTGATGCTGGTGTTATTGAGGGTGCAGAAGATTTCCTGAAACCGGCTGAGACCTGGAACTGCTCCCTTGGTGGAACATCTTTTGAAATCCTCTGTTAGGACCGCCGCATGGGGATCGGAAAGGGTGGAGACATAACACCAGACCTTCTCTGCTGTGGCCTTGCCGATTTTTGCATAAAGCCCCAGAACCCGTTTCCAGGCGATCTCATCCCGGGGATTGACGAGAATCCTCAGGTAACACGTTACATCCTTTATATGGGCCTGCTCAAAGAAGCGGATACCGGAGCGGATCTCAAAAGGGATTCCTCGCCGGGTCAGCTCCATCTGGATCTCCATCGAGTGGTAGTGGGCACGGTAGAGGACGGCCATTTCCCTGAGAGGTATACCGCTGCGGTTGAGTTCGAGAATCCGCTGGGCGACAAAATCGGCCTGTTGCAGGACGTTTCTGGCCGGGACGAGGATGGGACGTAATCCCCTTTCCCGGACCGCCCGCAGGGTTTTCTGAAACTGATTCTCGTTATTGGTGATGCTCAGATTGGCAAGGTGAAGGATTTCCGGAGTGCTGCGATAGTTCGTCTCCAGCTTATAGATTCGACAATCAGGATAACGGTCGGGGAAGCGGATGATGTTTTCGTAATTCGCCCCTCGAAATGAGTAGATGCTCTGGGAATCATCACCTACCACCATCAGGTTCCGATGTCCGGAAGCGATCAGATCTATAATCTCCGCTTGGAGCCGGTTCGTATCCTGATACTCGTCAACGAGAATCTGCAGGAAACGTCCGGCATACGCCTCCCGTACATCGGAAAATTTAAGAAGGAGTTCCCGCCAGTTGAAGAGGAGATCATCAAAGTCCATCATATCGAGTTCCTTCTTCCGCTTTCTGTATCGTGCGGCGACGGCGGTGATCTCCTCCGCTCGGTGTGAAAAGAAGGGGTATCGGGATATGACCACATCGGGAAAAGGGGTCTCCGTATTGACGGCAAGGCTGATCATATCCCCTATTACATCCCCCCGGGGAAATTTGTCAGCCTTGCTATCGATTCCCGCCTCCGTGATGCAGGTGTTGATCAGCTGCCGCGCGTCTTCACTGTCCAGAATTGAGAAATTGCGTGTGAAATCCAAACGGGGTGCATGCATTCGAAGTGTGAGATGGGCGCAGTGGTGAAACGTTCCACCCCATAGTCCTCCAATCACCCGGCCGATTAGGTTCTCCACCCGCGTGAGCATCGACCGGGCCGCCTTGTTTGTAAACGTGGCCAGGAGAATCCGTTCCGATGAGACGCCGCTCTCAATGAGACGGGCCACTCTGTAAGTCAGAGTCCGCGTTTTCCCACTGCCTGCACCGGCGATGACCAAAAGAGGACCTCTCTCTTCCATGACCACACGGAGCTGTTCGGGGTTCAATTCTTTTTCGTAATCGATCATCGACCTTTTCCTTGCTATGATAACAGAGACGGTTGAGGGATATACGGCAGTCTCTGATCAGCCTGGGTTTGATTTACGAGAATGTTAAAAGCTTCCCGATCTCTGCTATCCCATCCCTGCCTGCCGATTAATCGAAGCCAAGAGATGGATGAATTCGAGTCGGAACGGACTATAGGGTAAAATTCCCAACTGGTCAAGTAAATCGGAGCCGCCGGTTTTCCTTGACATTTTTCATTCCCCGTTTCTATAATGTATTGTTTTCGATTCGTGTCCACTTACCTTATTTTTGTTGAAAATACGATGGAAGAGCAACTATTCGGACCGGTCCGCTTTCTTCCCGGTGAAAATCGTGGACGTTATCCTTACTGCAATTCACTCTATGTTGAGGGTGCCGGTATTCTCATCGATCCGGCTTCCAATCGGGAAAGACTCATCCGACTCCGAGCCGAACAGGGTGTAAAAATGGTCTGGCTTAGCCACTGGCATGAGGACCACTTCATGCATCTTGACCTCTTCGATGACCTCCCCCTCTGGGCATCTCCACTGGATGCGCCGCCTCTTGCTTGTCTTTCAACCTTCCTTAAATGGTATGGATTTTCCGATGAGGAGAAGCGCTTCTGGAGTCCGATTCTCAGCGATCAGTTTCATTTCAGACCTCGGCAACCGTCCCGTCATCTCATCGGCGGCGAAACAATCAACCTCGGTCTACTCTCGGTAGACATCATCGCAACCCCCGGTCACACCCCCGGGCACCTGGCCTTCTTCTTCCGGGAACCATCCTTGCTTTTTGCCGGAGATTACGATCTTACACGTTTCGGGCCTTGGTATGGCGATCTCTTTTCCAGTATCGATCAGACGCGGGCTTCCATTAGCCTCCTTCAGAAGATACCCGCCCGGATTGTCATAACCGGCCATGAAACCGGAATCTTCATGCAGCCTTTCAATGGGCTCTGGGAGCGATACGGCGCGGTCGTCAGTGAAAGGGAAGAGAAGCTCCTTACGATTCTGGAAGAACCGGAAACTCTGGAAGCGATCGTCGAGTCATGGATCATCTATGGGAAGCCGCGAAACCCGAAGGAGTTTTTTGCCTTCGGAGAACGAGCCCATATGAAAAAGCACTTGGACGATCTCCTTAAACGCGGTATTGTCGTCAATAAAGACGGCCACTTTAGAAAAAAATACCCTTCTTCTGGTTTCAGGGCGTAAATCCGATCTCCCGGGCAAACTCGAACTGTCTTGGCCACGGCAGTCCAGGATGGGCAAGGTCAAAGGGCTCTGTACCGATCTGACGGAGTGAAACCTCATCAACGGTCAGAGGGTGGCTGCCGCCGATAAATCCGTAATCCATTGCAATGACGGGGTGCTTCCCTTCAAGGCAATCGCACTCTGCAGTGATGTTCAGAAGGGCGTTTATGACCATTGTCTTCTTGCTGATCTCTTTCCAGATTGCCGCCGCCGTTTCCACAAGCCTCTCCTGAAAGATCTTCACATCCGTCCCCCAGAAGATCTTTAAGGCCATCTGCGGGCAGAGAGCGATACATTGGGAACACCCGATGCAGGTCTTTAAGTCGTATATCGGTTCGGCTTCCGATGGGAGGACGGCCGCACCGGTCGGGCATACCTCGACGCAAAGACCACAGCGGGTACATTTCCCGAAGATCAGACGGGGATGGGCATCCGCATGCATACGTTGCTTCTGAGCACGGGAGGCAAATCCCATCGAGATATTCTTGATAGCGCCGCCGAATGACGATTCAATGTGTCCCTTGAAATGAGAAAAGATCACGAATCCATCGGCTTTCCGGATGATCCCGCCCACCTGAACCGTAGGAAAGTGTCTATAACCGGAAGGGATTTCCAGGACATCGCGGCCATCCATGCCGTCTCCGATCAGGACGGGGCAGCCGAGATAGGCCTCTGTGAAGCCATGGTCCTCTGCCGTCCTCAGACTGTCCGCAGCAGTCCGGCGGCCTCCGGAATACAGGACGGTGGTATCGAAGACAAAGGGCTTGATTCCTGATTCCAGGAGCCACCTGACGATTTCTCGGGTATAGAGTGGAGACAGAAATCCCTCATTCCCCCTCTCTCCCCAGTGGATTTTGACTCCCACCGTATCTCCGGAGTTATAGGGTTTCATCATACCATCCAGCAGGCGGTGTAGTGTTTCAGGGGTGTGGCCGGAAACCTGTAGAATATCGGACATGGGCAACCTCATAAGCAAGTTTTTAGTCAGCTCTTTTTTCAATTTGTTCAATCAGATCGTTAAAAAGAAATTGGTGCCAAGGTAAAAAGGCATACCAATATACCCTTCCGAAAAAACCCTGTGGCTGATAGTGGGCAATAATAGAAAGTCTTCTTTCTGAACCTTCATCATCGATTTTAAATTCCAGCCACGCCTTTCCCGGCAATTTCATCTCTGCACGAAGCAAAAGGCGGGCGTCTTTTTGCAAATCCTCAACGCGCCAGTAATCGATGACGTCATTGATCCTCAGGTGGGTCCGGCTTTTTCTTCCCCTCGCTGTTCCGACACCCAACAGGATTTTGTCAACTACTCCCCGCAAACGCCATACCCAGTTATTCGAAAACCAGCCTTCATTTCCACCAATTGTACAGATACATCTATAAAGTGACGAGGCCCCTTTTTTTGTATACAGGGTATAGGTGTTCGTATACCGGGGGCCGCCTTTGAGTTCGATCAGCTTCAGCGCTAATTCATGGGCCGGCGGATATGCATCCGACCAGCGGGTATGAATCCTGTCCTGTTCTTCCCGGTTCATTGCTCGGATGATGGCTTCTTTATAGCTCAATGGTTCAAAAGGCAAGTATTGCCGTATGGTATCATTCTGACAGATCACTTCATTTTTCAGACCTTCCATCAGCGAGCGAGTGATGGGAGCAGGGATGGGAGTAAGTAGACTCCCAATATAAGAATACAAAGGAAGGTAAGAAAAGAAAGGGATGAATAATCTCTTCTTGTTCAGCAGGTCTGTTCGTATATTCAACATCTCAAAATAACTTAATATATCTTTTCCTCCAATGTCGAAAGATCCTCCTGCAGTGGCA
>PNOO01000097.1 GCA_013824905.1 Syntrophus sp. (in: bacteria)
GACAGGAAGGAGGGTGATTAAGATGTATCAAAAAGTTCTCGTTCCATTGGACAGTTCGGAACTGGCCGAGGCCGCGCTGTCCCAGGTAAGAAACCTGGCGGCGGGCGGTTTTATCGGGGAGGTAATCCTTTTGAATGTCGTTGAGATCGATCTTATGGGGATTCCGACGACCCATACCAGAATCATCGATATTAACGCACTTAGAAACACTCATTTAGATAAATCTCGAAAGTATCTCGAAAAGATCCAATCCGGGCTCATTTCGGAGGGGATTAAAGTGAAAAATGAGTCGCTGGAAGGAACGCCCGCGCAAACGATTGTGAATTACGCCAAAGCGAACGATGTGGATCTGATTGTGATCGCCACCCACGGTTATACCGGGATGAAAAAACTGATGTTCGGCAGTGTGGCGCTCAGGGTGCTGCACGATTCGCATGTGCCCGTACTCCTGATCAGGCCGGAGTCCTGCCGGTAAGAATCATTTCCTTATAAACATTGAGCATGCCGCAGAGAAAAGCCGGAAGACCTACGAGGCGTCCGTAAAGCGCCTGAAGGCGCTGGAGGAGAAGGCCCTGGAGAAGGTGGAAGATATGAGCGAGAAGGTCGACGAACTGGCCGGTCGGGGAAAAGATACGCTGCAGGAGGGCAAGAGCCGCGTGCAGAAGGCTATTGAGGCGGGGGTGGAAGCGTTCAAAGAGGAGCAGGACAAGGCCGTCTAACCGTCTGGGAAACTGAGGGAGAGATCCCGCGCAAGAAATCATCCTGATTATCTTGTGGGGTGGGTATTTTGCGGCTACATGGAGCTCCCTTGGGACCATTTCGGGGATGTATGAAAAAGGACCATTATATGCCGGTTAGAACAAGAAACGTTTCTCTAAAAGGCCTTGCTTTAATCGTATCGATAAGCTGGGCCTTATTATTGCTGGCCTCTGCTATCTGGAATATAACTCAACATGAAAAAGAGGTAAATGGCATAATCAAGCAAATAGGCAGGTCATCAATCGAACGGGATAAACTTTATCGTCTGTGGAACTCCATGCATGGCGGCGTATATGTTCCCGTTACCGAGAAAACTAAACCCAACCGATATCTTACACCAGATACGACACCCCTGCGCGACTTGACGATCTCACCGGATTTGACCCTGACATTGATTAACCCGGCATATATGACTCGCCAGGTTTATGAGCTTGCCAGAGAAAAAAATCCTGTCGTGGGACATATAACGAGTCGCAACCCTGTCAATCCCCAAAACAAGGCGGATGCATGGGAGGAAAAGGCCTTAAATGCAGTGGAGCATGGTGTTATGGAGTATAGCGAAACAATCAAGATGGATGGTCAAGAGCATTTGCGTATGATGTTTCCATTGAGGACAGAGAAAGGCTGTCTCAGGTGTCATGCTGTTCATGGATATAAGGAGGGAGACCTGCGAGGCGGAATCAGTGTTTCGCTGCCATTGGCATCTTTTCATGACTATGCCAGCATGGCGCACCAAACTATTTATATAGCCCATTTTGGAATTTTGGCCCTAGGCTTGTTGGGCATTTTTCTTGGCTATGCTGCCTTGGCACGAGAGGAAGCCGCCCGCAAGAAAGCCGAAGAACAACTTCTCAATCTGGCTCATTTTGACAAGCTGACAGGACTGGTCAACCGCAACCTGTTCCAGGACCGACTGACACAAGCCCTGACCATGGCCAAACGCCAGAAGAAAAAGTTTGCCTTGTTGTATATTGATCTTGATCGTTTCAAACCAATTAATGACGCCTTTGGGCATGAAGCAGGGGACACTGCTTTACAAGAAGTGGCGGGACGGCTTATGGCCACAGTGCGAGAATCAGACACCGTAGCCCGAATTGGCGGGGATGAATTTGTAGTTATTTTGCAGAGTATCCAAGATAAGCAAGAAGCTGCGCCGTTAGCCCGGAAAATTCTATCCGCAATACAACATCCGTTTATGGTCAAGGGAGTCGAACGCTCTGTTGGTGCAAGTATTGGAATCAGCTGCTTCCCTGATGACGGTGAAGATATGGATGCACTACTAAAAAACGCAGATGCCGCCATGTATCGCGTGAAGAATCAGGCTGGCGGCAGTTTTGAGTTTTCCTGAAAGAACGGGTAGCACTTATAGATGATTTGTTTTCCTCTCCGCGCTGCGCACGAGCATGAGAGTGATTTCAGGCTGTTGAGAAAAGACCATCGCAGAGCGCATCGAAAATTCCAATCACAAAATGGATGTTTTGTGATATTTTCTAACCGGTTACGGTTTCCGGATGGACATTAATTACTTTTCCTTGCCAGACATAAGGGTGCGGAGAATATCCTCCTTGCCTATAATGCCAACCAACCAGCCTCGATCCAAAACAGGCAAAGTATGGATGCTATTCTTCACCATCAAGGTGGCAATGTCTCCCAGGTCGGTTTCCGGATCGACCGTTATGGGATCGGCGGTCATGGCTTCGGATACTGTAATGGCGGCCATTTTCTTTACTTCTTTTTCAATATGCCGAGAGGAGGTTAAAGGGATAGTGCCATCAAGCAGGATAAAGAAGGACGGCAGGGGAATCTTTCTTTGCTGGGCGACCAGATCGGACTGGCAAATAATCCCTTTCAGACGACCCTCTTTGTCAACCACCGGCAGACCACTGATGTGTTTATCAAGGAGTAAGTGCGCAGCTTGGGTGATCTCTGTGTCGGGATAAACCGTAATTACTTCCTTTGTCATAACATCCTTGGCTTTAAGCATATACCCTCCCCCTTCCGTTTTTAAGCAATCTTACCTCTGATTACCCCTGAAATCCACTATTGATTATTTCACAATCATTGGCTCCTCAGACGGTTTTCGTTGATCTCACAATACCTGCCATAAGAAACAAGCATCGCCTGGGGAATACCCTGTCCCCTGAAGAGACGTTCCACCGCGACGTCCGCATCGCTGAGCTCCAATCCGTACTGCAGGGTAGCAAACAGATCGCGCGAAGCCGCGCCCACCCCTATTTTGTTTCCCTGCCTGCCCTTCTGATTTTTTCACGCAGGAATGCGATCGTTCCGGCCATATCGTCGGCCATTGTGACGGCCGTCACCACGGCCACTCTGCGCGCCCCCTGAGCGAGCACCTGGTCGATGTTGGCGCCGGTGATCCCTCCCATGACGGTAAAGGGGATCTCCAGCCCCGCGGCGATCCCGGCGATCGCCTCCGGTCCCAGAAACCGTTTCACACCCTCCTTCGTCCGGGTGGGAAAGATCGGGCCGATGTTGACGTAATCCGCTCCCTCGCGCTGCGCCTTCAGGGCCTCTTCCCGGGAATGGGCGGAAATCCCGATGAGCAGATCAGGCGCAATGGCTCTCGCCGCCGTAAGGGGAAGATCCTCCTGCCCAAGGTGGACCCCGTCGGCCTCCACCGCCAGCGCGATATCCACATGATCATTGATGATGAGCAGCATCCCGGCGTCCGCGGTGACTTTCCGAAACCGGAGGGCCATCCGGTAGAGCTCTGCGGCAGTGCACTCCTTCTCCCTCATCTGAATGATTCCGGCGCCGCCGCGGATCGCCGCATCCAGAACCGCCAGATTCGACCTCCCCGCGGAATGGCGTTCGCAGGTGACTGGGTAGAGATCCGTCTGCAGAAACTTTTGTTTCCTGATCTCCCTGTTCATTTACCCTCCCCCCACCATCCGGATGATCTCTATCGTGTCCCCGTCGTGAATCATCTCCCGGGCCATTTCATCCCTAAGAACAATCCGCAGATTTCTCTCCACTGCGACCGCTGCGGGACGGATACCCAGAGCTTCCAAGAGATCGAGAACCGTGACGGGCCCGTCCCAATGCCTTTTTTCTCCATTCACCTGAATTTCCATATTCGCCTCCAAGGGAAATCATTCGGTTGGATCTTTCGTTCATGACGAAGGGGAACCGCCTCCTTGGTCCCTCTTTCTTTCGTCATCGAAACGTTCCCGGTGTGTCATGCGAAAGCCGAAGCCGCGTCCCATTCCTTCCAGACGGGTTCATACCCCGTGCGGCGGAGCGCTTCCGCCACCGCTCCGGGGGACCTTCCATCCGCCACCTCAAACTGGGCGCCCCCCTTGCCGGGGCGGGAATAGCCTCCCGGTTCCGTATGAGAACCGGCGCTCATGGTGGTAATCCCCAGCGGAATGAGGCAATCACGAAGAGGGGCAAGTTCACGGGTGGAGAGGGTAAAACCCACGTCGGGCAGAAAGAGTCGCAGGGCGCAGATCAACTGGACCAGATGGCGATCGGCAACCGGAAAGCGAGGCTCGTAAGCGCCAGCCGAAGACCGAAGACGCGGGAAGGAGACCGCGAGCTGCGATTTCCAGCAGGTCTTGAGGAGGTGGCTGGCATGGAGGGCGACGTAAAAACCCTCGACCCGCCAGTCGTTCAATCCCAGCAGGGCACCGATCCCCAAGCGGCGGAACCCCGCCGCTCCCCCCCTCTCCGGGGCCTCCAGCCGCCAGCGATAATCGCACTTCCTCCCCCCGGGATGAAACTCTCCATAACTCGTCTCATCATAGGTCTCCTGAAAGAGGGTCAGGCCGTCCACCCCCTGACCGATGAGCTCCCGATACCTCTTTTCCGCCATGGGAAACATCTCGATCCCGATGGAGGAGAAACGGGGCCGCAGCCTTTCGAGCACCCGCTTCAGGTACTCCTCGGTGATGACTTGCGGGGCTTCACCGGAGAGGAGAAGCACCGTGCGGAACCCCATCCGGCGCAAAGACTCCCCTTCCGTCCCGGCCTCTTCCGGAGTCAGAGTGAGGCGGGTAATGGCATTCCCGGCGTTGAACCCGCAGTAGACGCAGCGGTTCGTACAGACATTCGACAGGTAGAGGGGGGCAAACATCCCCATCACCCGGCCGAATCTCTGTAAAGTAAGCCGATGGGCTCTTTGGGCCATCTGCTCCAGGAAGGGTTCCGCCTGAGGGGACAAGAGACTCATAAGATCATCAAGCCCCGGGGTGCGGGCGGCAAGCGCCCGTTCCACATCTTCAACGGTGCGTCGTCCGATCTCCTTTTGGATCTCGTTCCAATTGTAAGAATGGATGACGTCATAAAAACTCATGGTATCACCTCAAAAAACCGGTAAGAGGACTGGACGCCTCGGCCGTTTTCCGCGGGCTGCCGAGACCGGCCAGGAAGGCCTCGCGTCCCGCCTCCACCCCTTTTTTGAACGCCCGGGCCATGGCGACAGGATCCCCGGCCACGGCCACCGCCGTATTGACCAGCACCGCATCGGCCCCCATCTCCATCGCCTCGGCCGCATGCGACGGCGCCCCCAGACCCGCATCCACCACCACCGGCACACGGGCCTTTTCGATGATGATCTCGATCAACTCCCTGGTCTTCAATCCCCGGTTGGATCCGATCGGAGACCCCAGGGGCATGACGGTGGCCGTACCGACCTCCTCCAGGCGTTTGGCGAGGACCGGATCGGCGTTGATGTACGGCAGAACGGTAAACCCTTCCCTGACCAGGATCTCGGCGGCTTTGAGCGTCTCTATCGGATCGGGCAGGAGGTAGTGGGGATCGGGAGTGACCTCCAGCTTGATCCAGGGCTCGCAGCCGGCGGCCCGGGCCAGCCGTGCCAGTCTGACGGCCTCCTCCGCGTTCCTGGCGCCGGAGGTGTTGGGAAGAAGGAGATACCGGCCGACATCCACTGCGCTCAGGATGCTGTCCCGGGCATTGTCCAGTTCCACCCTCCGCAGGGCCACCGTAACGATCTCCGTTCCCGAGGCTTTGAGAGCGCTTTTCATCACCCGGGCGGAGGAGAATTTGCCGGTGCCCAACAGGAGGCGCGATCCAAAGGACCGTCCCGCAATGATCAACGGGTCATCCGCTTTTATTTTTGTTTTCATGTTCATGTCTCCTTTCTATTACTCCATGATGGCTGAAGATCAGCCCCTTTCTTGCAGATGACACATCGCATATCTGCCGGCAGCGGGATTTCACGAAAATGCATGGCGAGTGCATCCCAGGTGAGCAAGCGGCCGACCAGGAGGCGCCCGCAGTTCAGCAGGTATTTGATCGCCTCGGCGGCCTGGATGGCGCCCAGCACCCCCGGCACAGCTCCGAGAACGCCCGCCTCCTGCGTGGTCGGGACGGCGCCGGGCGGCGGATCACTAAACACACAGCGGTAGCATGGACCTTTTCCGGGGACGACCGTCATGGTCTGGCCGTACATTCCGAGGATCCCCGCATGGGAAAAGGCCTTTCCGAGCCGGACGCACACATCGTTGATGAGGAACTTGGACGCGAAATTGTCCGTCGCTTCGATCACGAAATCGTAGGGGGCGACGATCTCTTCAGCATTGGCTTCAGAAATCCGGCAAGAATAGGGATTCAGACGAAGATCCGGCCTGAGCCGGGTGATGCTCCTTCCGGCGGAGGCCGTTTTTTCTCTGCCTACATCCTCCCGCCCATGGAGGATCTGGCGCTGCAGGTTGGACAGCTCCACCCTGTCTCCATCCACGATCCCGATCTCCCCGACGCCGCAGGCGGCAAGATAATAGAGAGCGGGACTCCCCAGGCCGCCCAGGCCGACGATCAGGACACGGCTCCGGAGCAGTTTGAGTTGGCCCTCCTCGCCCACCTCCGGAATGCGGATGTTGCGGTGATACAGCTCTCTCTCAAGTTCGGTGAGATAACCGCGGATCTCCGGCATAAAAAAACCGTCTCCTTGGGGGGGGAAACGGTCATCGAATAAATTGGAAATCGCAAAATGCACGGACTATTCGTATGATGTGAACCGTTTCCCTACGCTGGCATTAACCAGATCAGGTAATTAGGGTTTTTTCTCAGCCCATAACAGCGAGCACCCCTAACGATTGCTGTGGAGCAATTGCTTTACAGATATACTTCTCATATTCCTTTTGTCAAGGTAAAGTTCTTCGGGTTCCAAATTATTCATTGACATCCCACACCGCATTTCCCATAATGTCGCAAAATATAGCGATATCGTCCTTGTCGGAGCCGTTCGGGCGGCCGGGACAACCTTTGGATTCCGGTCGGTCATTTTTCAACTCGTTGATCAAGGAGGTGAAAAATCATGGATATCCTTCGGAAAAAGACATGGTCTCCCTACACTGCCGGCGCTCTGGCCGGCCTTCTGCTGGTCCTGTCCGTCTTCCTCACGGGGAAATACTTCGGCGCCTCGACCACCTTCGTCCGCGCGGCGGGCTTCGTCGAGCGGTCCGTCGCACCGGAGAAGGTGGCCGGCATGGCGTATTTCCTCAAGGAGAAGGTGATTGTCGATTGGCAGTTCCTGTTCGTCGTCGGGGTCCTTTTAGGCGCCCTGGCGTCGGCCTGGCTCTCGAAGGAAAAGCGGGCGGTCGCCGTGCCGCCGATGTGGGAGGGTCGCTTTGGGCCGTCCCGTGTCCGGCGTTGGACGGCGGCCTTTCTGGGAGGAGTGGTCCTGATGTTCGGGGCGCGTCTTGCCGATGGGTGACCGAGCGGTCACGGCCTGAGCGGTCTGGCTCAGGTAGCCGTCAGCGGTTACGTATCCTTGATCTGCTTTTTCCTGGCCGGAATGATCATGGCCAGGATCCTGTACGGGGGAGGGAATGGCCATGAATGAACTGCTGACCGGCGCCGTCACGGGAATCCTCTTCGGATTCTTCATGCAGAAGGCCCAAGTGATCCGGTACGACCGGCAACTGGCCGCCCTGCGCCTCCAGGACATGACCATCGTCAAATTCATGCTCACCACCATCCTGGTGGCCATGGTGGGCATCTATCTGTTGTTCGATCTGGGGCTGATCAAACTTTCCGTCAAACCGTTGATCCTGGGAGGCAACGTGCTGGGCGGCCTGATCTTCGGGATCGGCTGGGGCATTGTGGGGTACTGTCCTGCTACGGCCATGGGGGCCATCGGTGAGGGGCGCTACGACGGTGTCTTCGCAATCCTCGGAATGATCCTGGGGGCGGGGCTCTACGCCGAGGCGTATCCTCTGATGAAGGAAACGGTCCTGACCTGGGGGGATTTCGGGAAGATCACCCTGCCGGCCGTTTTGGGCATCAATCACTGGATCGTCATCGTCATCCTGGTCGCGGCCTTTGTCGGCCTCTTCTCCTGGTTCGAAAAGAAGGGCCTCTAATCTCCTGCGCCCCGCTGCACCGGGCCGGCCCTCAGCCGGTTCCGGTCTGCGGGGTATGCCCGCTCGGGGCCGAACCGTTTCTGGAATTTCCCAGGTCGGAATCCGCCGCTGCTGCGGATCGTTCTTCCTTGTATATTACTTCGAAGTATCGCTTCTGCACGGGTGACGTCAAGGGGTGAGGGGCTACTCCATGCCATAGACGTTGGGATGCGGAAAAGAGAGGAACAACTCATTCCAAAATCGAATCGATCATATTCGACATTGGAATGAATCTACCCGCTATTTATTAAAATATAACCTGCTGTTTTTACGTGTATAAACTGGTGGAGGCGGCGGGAGTCGAACCCGATGCTCCCCGGTGATTTCCTGGGGTCCGGCGGCCTCCGCTAAAAAAGCGCTAAAGTCGGTTGCCAAAAACGCTGTTCAGGTACCCCTTCTTTAGGGTTCAGAATACCATATCATCAATAAAAAGGCATCTCGTGATTTTCTCCGGGATGCTTTTTCATTTCCTGAACACCGATCTTGTAGACGACACATAAACGACAGCCCTGATCGCGTATAATGGGGATCGCATATTCTTCACGTCCTCATATCAGACCCCGCTGCAAGGCGGCGATAGGCACGCGTCGCCGGG